>DASQWC010000102.1:0-59102 GCA_035640475.1 Actinomycetota bacterium
GGTGTCCGGGGGTAAGGACTCCCTTGCACTGTGGGACGTCCTCATCGATCTCGGTTACGACACGACCGGTTATCACATCGTGCTGTGGACGGGCGAGGAGTATGCGCCGGAGTCACAGCGGTACTCGCAGGCCTTTGCCGACGACAGGGGAGTGAAGCTTGTCGTCTACGACATGAAAGAAGAGCTCGGCTTCTCCGTTCCCGATCTGCCAAAGGTGACGGGCCGACCCACGTGCAGCGCCTGCGGGCTCACGAAGCGTCACCTGATCTCGAAAGCGGCCTACGATCTCGGCTTCGACGCCGTGGCCATCGGGCACAACCTGGACGACGAAGCCGCCGTGCTGCTCGGCAACGTGCTGCGCTGGGATGGCGACTATCTGTCGCGGCAGAGCCCGGTGCTTCCCGCGTCACACGAAGGCTTCGTCAAGAAGGTCAAGCCGCTGTACCGGCTCTCCGAGCGCGAGACCGCGGCGTACGCCTTCCTGCGGGGCATCGATTACCAGGTCGAGGAGTGTCCGCTCGTGGCGGGGAACACGCAGCTCCGCTACAAGTCGACGCTCGACGCGATCGAGCGCGACTCGCCGGGAACGAAGGCGTCCTTCTATCACGGCTTCCTCGAGCGTGGACGGCAACACTTCACGCCGCCGGAGCCTCCCGATCTCCTTGCGTGCACGCGTTGCGGCATGCCTACAACAGCCGAGGTATGTGCGTTCTGTCGAATGGTCGAGCAGACTGCCAAATGAAACTTGCGCCCGGAGACCTCGTGCTCGTCGTCGACCGCCGGGGGCGCCGCTACCTGTTCACCCTCGAGGCCGGCGCATCGTTCCACTCGCACCACGGACCGCTCGCGCACGACGACATCATCGGCGCCGAGGAAGGGTCGCTCGTCGAGACGTCCCTCGGCCGGCGGTTCCGCGTCTTCCGTCCCGGCCTGGCCGATTTCGTTCTGAAGATGCCGCGGGGCGCCCAGGTCGTCTACCCGAAGGACCTTGGTCCGATCATCGTCGAGGCAGACATCTTTCCCGGCGCCCGCGTGCTGGAGGCCGGCACGGGATCCGGCTCGCTGACGATCGCACTCCTGCGTGCCGTCGGTCCCAAGGGGACCGTGCATACGTTCGATGTTCGCGAGGACTTCCATCGCAAGGCTGTTGCCAACGTCGAGCGGTTCGTCGGCCCCGACCCGAACTACGGAACACTCGACGCTCGTATCGGTGACGTCTACGCAGACGAGCTCTCCGTCGAAGTCGACCGGGTCGTCTTCGATCTCGCCGAACCCTGGCGCGCACTGGCGACCGTCGAGCGCTGCCTGCGGCCCGGTGGTCTGCTGTGCTCGTACCTGCCGACCGTCCCGCAGGTGCAGAACCTCGTCGGCGCGTTAAGCAAAGGGTGGGACATGGTGCGCGCCTTCGAGACCATGCAACGCGGCTGGACCGTCGACGGGTTGTCGGTCCGGCCCGACCATCGAATGGTCGCGCACACCGGTTTCATCGTCGTTGCGCGGCGCGTCGTTGAAGAAGGTGACTGACCTCCGCGACGTCGCAGCGGGGACTCCGGTTCTCGTCGGTGCCCGTGTCGTCCCGATGCCCGAGATCGAGGCGGGCGACCGGGTCCTGGCCGTACAGGCGACGGGCGACCTGCTCGTCGTGCCGGCCGCAGTCGACGAACTCGTGCGAACAACAGTCGCCGGTGCCGACGCTGCGTTCCGCGCGACGGCCGACGTCACCGACGAACAGCTATCGCAGTTCTTCCGGACGTTTGCCGAACGGCTCGCCGACGACGCGCTGTGGGGCTCGGTCGCCGAGGCGAACGCTACCGACGTCGCGCGAGCGCAGGAGGCAGGCCGCTCGACGACACGGCTCGTGGCGAGCGCAAAGATGCGCGAGGGGATGATCGACGGGCTCATGGGCTGGGCGAAAGCGCCTTCGCGCCGGGGGGAGGTCGTCGAGCGGCGAGTAACCGACACCTGGACGATCGAACGCCGTCGCGCTCCCCTGGGAATCGTGGCCTTCGTCTTCGAAGGAAGACCAAACGTGTTTGCCGACGGCGTCGGCGTCCTTCGCGGCGGCAACGTGTCCGTGATGCGCATCGGCAGCGACGCATTGCGCACAGCCGAGGCCATCGAGGCGACCGCGGTTGCGCCGGCGCTGTCGGCGGCCGGTCTCCCGGACGGCGCCGTAGCGCTCATTCGTTCGCCCTCGCACGCGGCAGCGCACGCGCTCTTCACGATGTCCCAAGTTCGCCTCGCCATCGCGCGAGGCTCCGGGCCCACAACGTCACTGCTCGGGTCGATCGCCGCGCAATCGGGAATACCCGTCTCGTTGCACGGAACCGGGGGAGCGTGGATGTATCTGACCGAGGACGCTCCCGAAGCGAGCGTACGGAACGCCATCGTGCATTCGTTGGATCGCAAGGTGTGCAACACCCTGAACACAATCGTGATTGCCGGCCGTCGGGCGAGAGAGCTCGTGCCTCTCGCGATCGATGCGATCGCCGAGCGCGATCCGAACGCGCGCCTGCATGTGGCCGCGGGATCGGAGCACGACGTTCCGCCGGATCTGTTCGATGAGCGCGTCGCCGTCCAGCGCGCCGACGGCGAGGTCGTCGAGCCGCGCATCGATGTGATCCCTGTAGACGACCTACGCCGGGAGTGGGAGTGGGAAGTGACGCCCGAGGTGTCGATCGTCTGCGCCAGAGGCGACGACGAAGCCGTCACGCTCATCAACACGTACAGCCCGCGGTTCGTCGCATCGATCATCACGACGGATCGCGAGCGATTCGATCGGTTCTACGAGCAAGTCGACGCTCCGTACGTCGGCGACGGATTCACGAGATGGGTCGACGGACAATGGGCGTGGGACCGGCCCGAGCTCGGGCTTTCGAACTGGGAACGCGGACGCATTCTCGGCCGCTCGGGCATCCTTGCCGGAGACGACGTCTTTACCGTCCGCGACGTCTTCATCGACACCTCCGGAGATGCCGCACAGTCGCGCTAGGGTGTGTGTGCCGTAGTCGGATAAGGAGGACCACAGATGGACTTCGCCCTGAGCGAGGAGCAGCGCGAGCTGCAGAAATGGGCCCACGACTTCGCAGAGAACGAAATCCGACCCGTGGCAGCCGAATACGACGAGACCGAGGACTTCCCGTGGCCGGTCGTGAAGAAGGCCGCCGAGATCGGCCTGTACGGCTTCGAGCTGTACGCCAACTACCAGGCCGACACGACCGGACTCTCGCTGCCGATCATCATGGAGGAGATCTGCTGGGGCTGCGCAGGCATCGGCCTCGGCATCTTCGGCACCGGGCTCCCGCTCTCGGCGCTGGCCGCGGCGGGGACGCCCGAGCAACTCCTGACGTGGGCGCCCCGCATGTTCGGCACCGTCGAGGAGCCCAAGGTTGCCGCCTTTTGCGTCACCGAGCCGGGCGCCGGATCGGACGTCTCGAGCTTGCGGACCAAGGCGGAAAAGGTCGAGGACGGCTGGGTGCTCAACGGCCAGAAAATCTTCGCGACAAACGGCGGAATCGCCGACGTCCACCTCGTGGTTGCGACTGTGGATCCCGATCTCGGCATCCGCGGACAGGCGAGCTTCATCGTCTCGCGTGAGGACCACAAAGGCATCAAGCAGGGAAAGAAGGAGAAGAAGCTCGGGATCAGGGCTTCGCACACTGCAGAGGTCCTGCTCGAGGATTGCTTCGTCCCGGCCGAGAACGTCGTCGGGGGACAGGAGAAGCTCGACTCCAAGCTCGAACGGGCCCGCTCGGGCGGCCACGAGCGCGGGTCCGTCGCGCTGCGGACGTTCGAGATCACCCGTCCGCTGGTCGCCATCCAAGCCGTCGGCATCGCCCGTGCCGCCGTCGAGTTCGCCGTCCAGTACGCAAAGGAGCGCTCCACGTTCGGCACGCCGATCATTCAGCACCAGGGCGTGGCCTTCCAGCTCGCGGATATGGCGATGGAGGTCGACGCCGCACGCCTGCTCACGCATCGCGCCGCGTGGATGGCCGGCAGCGGCCAGCCGTTCACGAGAGCCGAGGGCTCGATGTCGAAGCTGAAGGCGGGGGAGACGGCCGTCCGTGTGACCGAGCAGGCCGTCCAGGTCTGCGGCGGCTACGGCTACGTGAAGGACCTCCCCGTGGAGAAGTGGTATCGGGACTCGAAGATCTACACGCTGTTCGAGGGCACGAGCGAGATCCAGCGCCTGGTGATCTCGCGAGCACTGGCGGGCGCCTAGCTCAGTTCTCTAAGGTCATTGGACCGATACGGAGGTGGTAGATGCCGCTGAGGCGCGGAGGGAGTGACCGCAAGGTCGCATTGCTGAGCAAGGTGCCGCTGTTCGCCGAGTGCAACTCGAAGGAGCTCTCGAGAATCGCGGCGCTCGCCGACGAGATCGAGGTCGACAAAGGAACAGTCCTGACGAAGGAAGGACTGCCCGGCCGTGAGTGCTTCGTCGTCGCGAACGGGAAGGCCAAGTGCACGCTGCGCGGCAAGCGCCTCGCTACCTACGGCTCCGGCGATGTGTTCGGCGAGATGTCGCTCCTCGACAACGAGCCCCGCGCCGCAACCGTCACCGCCGAGACCGACATGGTGCTCTTCGTTGTCGACGCGCGGAGCTTCTGGGGTCTGTGCGAGCAGGCGCCGACAGTCACGAAGAAGATCATGAAGGCGATCGGTCAGCGGCTGCGCCGCGTGCAGGGCGCTCCGGCCTAGAGCGAACGCGAACGCAGCGCGTCGACGTCCAGGACGATGATCGATCGTCGTCCCGTCGTCACCCATCCACGATCGCGGAACTCGCGCAACGCCTTGCTGACGGCCTCGCGTGATGAGCCCGTCCATCCGGCGAGCTCGTCCTGCGTGAGCGACAAGCTGATGCGAACGCTCGGCCCGTCGCCTTCCTCTCCGTACCGCTCGACGAGCTCGATCAGCCTGCGCGCGACTCTTCCCGGCGTGTCGTAGGCGCCGAACTCGACGCGTTTTCGATCCGAGTCCCGGAGACGCCGAGTCATCGTCTCCAGCAACAGAATCGCCAGACGCGGGTGATCTTCGAGAAACGCGGTGAACCGCTCGGAGGGAACGATGAGCGCCTCGATCGGCTCGAGAGCCGAGACCGTCGCCAGCCTGGGCTCCCCGTCGAAGGCCGACAACTCGCCGAGCAGATCGCCGGGGCCCCGAACGGCGAGGACGACCTCCTTGCCCTCGACCGTGTAGCTCGAGACCTTGGCGCGTCCGGTGAGCAGCACGATCACGTGATCCGACGCCTCGCCTTCCGTCATGAGGAACGAGCCGCGGCGGAACGTGCGCCGGACGCCGCGCGACATGAAGTCGTTCAGCTCATCGGAACTGAGGGCAGCGCCGAACCCCTCCAGACGCGCGGCATCAGTCAAGTTGTGGTCTCCCCGCTCTTGCAGGCAATCCTAGAACCCTGAGGGCCCTCAGCGCCGTTTCCTAGATGAGCAATGGTTCGTCCGGGCCAAACCTATACTGGGCCAACGGACGCCCATACAGAATCAAGGGGTGGTCACGTTGAGCGGCGGCGCAACAGAGAACGGAAGGTTCGACGACGTCGAGCGCGAGCTCACCGAGCTGCGCGATCAACTCCGGCGCGCCGCTGAGAACCCGTTCCGCCGAGGTGAGACCCGTTCGATCCGGCTTCTCGAGGAGCGCCTTCGCGAGATGCAGGGCCGCCTCGTCCAGTCGCTCCAGCAGAACGAGCGGCTCGTCGGCATGCTCCAGGAGACGAGGCAACAGGTGGCGCTGCTCCGGGAGGAAGTCGAGAAGCTCACCGCACCGCCGTCGGGCTTTGGTGTCTTTCTCGGTCTGAACTCAGACGGCACGGTCAACGTCTTCACCGGGGGCCGCAAGCTTCGCGTCAACGTGCATCCCCAAATCGATCCGAAGCTCATCGTTCCCGGCCAGGAGCTGATGCTCAACGAGGCGCTGAACGTGGTCGAGGCATGCGGGTTCGAGACTGCGGGCGAGGTCGTCACCGTCAAAGAGGTGCTGGACACGGACCGTGTGTCGGTCATCTCGCACGCCGATGAAGAGCGGATCGCATTGCTCGGAGATCCGCTCCGCGAGACGAACCTGCGCGCCGGCGACCACCTTCTGTTCGACGCGAAGTCCGGGTACGTGCTGGAGCGGCTTCCCAAGCCCGAGGTCGACGAGCTCGTGCTCGAAGAGGTCCCGGACATCACCTACGAGGACGTCGGCGGCCTGCGCGAGCAGATCATCGCCATCCAGGACGCCGTGGAGCTTCCGTATATGCACCCCGAGCTCTTTGCCGAGCACAAGTTGCGGGCTCCGAAGGGCGTGCTGCTGTACGGGCCGCCGGGATGCGGCAAGACGCTCATCGCGAAGGCCGTGGCGAATGCGCTGGCGAAGAAGGTTGCCGAGAAGACCGGACGCGCCGACGCACGCAGCTACTTCCTCAACGTCAAGGGGCCGGAGCTGCTCAACAAGTACGTCGGAGAAACCGAACGGCAGATACGGCTCATCTTCCAGCGTGCCAAGGAGAAATCGACGGAGGGAGTCCCGGTCATCGTCTTCTTCGACGAGATGGACTCGCTGTTCCGCACCCGCGGCACCGGCATCAGCTCGGACATGGAAGCCACGATCGTCCCGCAGCTGCTCGCCGAGATCGACGGCGTGGAGTCGCTCAAGAACGTCATCGTCATCGGCGCGTCCAACCGGGAGGACCTCATCGACCCGGCAATCCTTCGACCCGGACGGCTCGACGTGAAGATCAAGATCGACCGGCCCGATATCGAAGCGGCGCGAGCGATCTTCGCCGTGTACGTCACACCGGACCTGCCGTTCGATCAGGCGATTCTCGATCAGGCCGGCGGCGACACGGAAAAGGCGTGCCAGACGCTGATCGAGCGCGTCGTGGACAAGATGTATGCGGCGACCGAGGAGAACCGGTTCCTCGAAGTCACATACGCCTCCGGCGACAAGGAGGTCCTCTACTTCAAGGACTTTTCCTCCGGCGCGATGATCGAGTCGATCGTCGGTCGCGCAAAGAAGCAAGCCATCAAGAGACTGATCGCCGACAACATCCGTGGGATCCAGTCCGACGATCTCCTCGTCGCCATTCGCGACGAGTACAAAGAGAACGAGGACTTGCCCAACACGACGAATCCGGACGACTGGGCCCGGATCTCGGGCAAGAAGGGTGAGCGCATCGTCTACGTCCGCACCTTGCTGGGCGAGGGCCGCGAGCACCGTCCTGTGGAGACCATCACCCCGGGCCAGTACCTCTAAGATGGCTCGGTGCCGATCAAGAAGATCCTCGGGACCGAGACCGAGTACGGCGTAACCGTCTCCGGGCCCGGCGACGTCTCTCCCGTCCTCGTCGCCAGCATCCTCGTCGGCCAGTACGGGCAGGCCGAGCTCCGGCGGGTGAAGTGGGACTTCCAGGAAGAGAACCCGCTGCGCGACGCGCGCGGCTTCGAGGCGGCACGGAACCGCGAAGCTGCGGAAGAAGAAGGCGCGCTGGTCAACCTCGTGCTCACCAACGGCGCGCGCTACTACGTCGACCACGCCCACCCCGAGTTCTCCACGCCGGAAACTACGAACCCACGCGACTGTGTCCTATGGGACAAAGCCGGCGAGTCGATCCTCACCGCATCGATCCGGCGCACGCACGACGTACTTCCACCGGGAGCTCGCGTGCACGTCTACAAGAACAATTCGGACGGAAAAGGCAACTCGTACGGAACGCACGAGAACTATCTCGTCGACCGGGCCGTCCCGTTCGCGCGACTCGCTGCGTCGCTGATCCCGTTCTTCGTTACACGGCAGGTCTTCTGTGGGGCCGGGAAAGTCGGGAGCGAGGAAGCCGGAGTCGACGGCGTCCCGTTCCAGCTCAGCCAGCGTGCCGACTTCATCGAAGCCGAGGTGGGGCTGGAGACGACGCTGAAGCGTCCGATCGTCAATACGCGCGACGAGCCGCACGCCGACCCCGAGCGCTTTCGCCGGCTGCACGTGATCTGCGGCGACGCCAACCTCTGCGAGGTGGCCTCCTTCTTGAAGATGGGAACGCTTGCGCTCGTGCTGCTGCTCGTCGAGGACGACGTGATGGATCCCGAGCCGTTCACGCTCGCGACACCGATCGACGCGTACAAGCGGGTCTCCCGGGACCCGTCGTTGCGTGAGACCGTCGAGCTGGCCTCCGGTCGGAGCGTGACCGCGCTCGATCTCCAGTGGGAATACCTCGACGCAGTGAAGGGCTACCTCAAGACCGGACGCGCCGACGAGGCCCTCGAGGGTGCCGAGTGGCCGGATGAAGTGGTCTCCCGATGGGAGTATGCCTTGACCGCCCTCGAGGAGGATCCCCGATCGCTTGCGCGCGAGCTCGACTGGGTCGCCAAGCTCGAGCTGCTCGAGGCATACAAGGAACGCCACGACCTGAGCTGGGACGACCCGAAGCTCAAGCTGATCGACCTTCAGTACCACGACGTTGATCCCCAGCGCGGGCTCTACCGCAAGCTCGAGCAGGGCGGCCGGGTGGAGCGCCTCGTCAGCAACGAGGAGGTCGAGCGGGCGATGTTCTCGCCGCCGCGGGACACGCGCGCCTACTTCCGCGGTACGTGTCTGGCCCGGTATGCGACGAGCCTCGTGGCGGCGTCGTGGGATGCGCTGATCTTCGACCTCGACGGGCAGACGCTCAAGCGGGTGCCGATGCTTGACCCGGTCCGGGGGACGGCCGCCCACGTCGAGGGCCTCCTGAACGAGCACCCGGAACCATCCGGCCTGGTAGCGGCGTTACAAACCTGAGGGCGTCCGAGAACGAAGTCGGACGTCCCCGAGGCCGATATCCTGGTAGGGAACCGTTAGGAGCCCTCGTTGGCACAGAACGAGCGACAGCAGCGCAAGCGCAAGGCACCACCTCCGAAGGAAGAGGGGGGTGCCGCGTCGCCCGAGGCGCAGGTGAAGGGCAAGCGCCTCAAGGAGGACATGGACCGGCTGCTGGACGAGATCGACTCCGTCCTCGAGGAGAACGCCGAAGAGTTCATCAAGAACTACGTCCAAAAGGGCGGCCAGTAGCCGCTCGCGCGCCGCTCTAGCCCCACAAGTTCACCGCCGTCCCGGAAATCCACAGCCCTATCCACAGGCCATCCTCTTGCGCGTCCACAGGACGTGGGTGTCCAATCCCCACAACGTTCGGCGACCCTCCGTCGTTTACGCCGTGAGGTGACTCCGAACGGGGGATTGATCGTGTGAGCTGGTGGGCACGGGGTGGGGCGATGAGCGCGAGGGCTCGTTGATCAACGGGCGGCACCCATACCGGAAGCTGAGCTTCGCCATCGTCGTGCTCGCCTGCTGGATCATCGGCCTCTTCGGACTCGATCGCTCCCGGATGTCCTCCTTCCAGCTCCCGATCGTCGTCCTCGCCGGACTCCTCGGCTACCTGGTCGTCGTCGTGATCCGTCACAAGCTGGAAGACGCGCGCGCCGGGCTCGAGAGCAAGGACGACGTCGCGCACAACTGCGTCGTCATCAAGCGATTCGGGGAAGCACGGGCACCGCAATACCCGTCGGTGAAGATCCTCGAGTCCAGGGTCGCCGAGGTGCCGCCGACCTCCGGGCCCGAGCCGCTTGTCATCGACGTCGTGGCCCCGACACGGGCACCGAGCCGTCGTCGTCCCGCAAAGAAAGCGACGGCGGCGATGAACTACATCCCGCTCACCGGGATCTGATTCCCGCGGGGTAGCATGACCCCGCACACATGAGCGGCAAAGTTGCGGTTGTCACGGGCGCCAGCCGCGGAATCGGCAAGCGGCTGAGCGAGGATCTCGCCTCCAACGGGTACGACGTCGTCTGCACCGCGCGCTCGTCCAGCGACTCGCCGGGCAAGCTGCCGGGAACGATCGACGAGACCGCATCACTCGTGGAGGCCGCCGGCGCGAAGGCGATGCCGGTGGCGCTCGACGTCCGGGACGAAGATGCGGTCACTGCATTGGCCGACCGTGTCTTCACCGAGTGGGGGCAGGTCGACCTGCTGATCAACAACGCAGCCGTCGCACCGCCTGGGTTGTCACTCCAGGAGCCGGTGAAGCGCTGGAAGCTCGCCGTCGACGTCAATGTGAACGGGCCCTTCTATTTCATGCACGCGTTCGCTCCTCTGATGAACGAAGGGCGCGTGATCAACATCTCCTCCGGCGCGTCACTCGCTCCGCAGTTCGAGCGCGCGAGCTATACGGTCACGAAGCGCGCCCTCGAGGCGCTGACCGAATGCCACGCATGGGAGCTGCGGAACAAGGTAGCCGTGAATTGCATCCAGCTCGAGCTCTCCGTGTGGACCGAGGGCTATACCGCCACGCTCGGTGAAGGAAACTACGCGGGGTTCGAGGACCCGGTCATCATGTCGGACGCCGTGCTGTGGCTCGCCGAGCAGCCGATCGACTACACGGGGCATGTCCTTACGATCGCGAAAATGCGAGAGATGGGTGTCGTTCGTCCCGTGACGCAGGTGGGTCGGACCTGAGAGACAGATCTCCCGTCGCACGAGTCATCGCCTTCGGCGGGCTCGCGCTCGCCGGGCTGGTGGGTGGTCACGCGCTCGGGTACGCATTAGCGGTTCCCGATCCGCAGCATCGCGCCGCCTTCCTGGTCGACACGGGCCACGCCTACCTTCCGTCGTTGTCCTGGGCCGCGGTGGTGTGCGGGCTGGCCGCGCTCATTGCCGGCGTCGCAGCGGGCTTCTTCCACCGGGGCCACGCGCAGGCTGACTGGCGCACGGTTGCCCGCAGCGTTGTTGCGATGCAGGCCGGGGCTTTCGTTCTCGTCGAGCTCATCGAGCGCCTGGCCGCCGGTGCTTCGCTCGGCACGCTCTCGCCGTCTTTGTTGCTGATCGGCGTCGCCGTCCAGCTAGTGGTAGGTCTCATCGTGGCCGGACTGCTCGTCGGCCTCCGTCGCGTGGGCGCGAGCCTCCGAGCCACCGTTCGCATCGTCACCGTGCGCGCAGCGCCCCGGGCGATGCCGCGTTCGCGCCTGCTCGTCCGCAAGACGTGGTACCAGTCGTCGAATCGAGTTCGGGCACCGCCGTCCTCCGCGGCAGCCGCCTGACGTAACCCCAACTCATCCCGGAGGCTTCCAATGAGGCGTTTCTCGCCATTTCTCGTTGTTCTTGCTCTCGCACTACCGCTCGCCGGTCGCGCGGAGGCGCACGGCCACCGCGAGGTCGGTGATCACGGTTGGACGGTCGGCTGGGCCGCCGAACCTGCCTTCGCCGGGCAGCCGAACGCCGTCCAGCTCCTCCTCGAGCACGAAAACGGCGAGCCTGCCGAAGGCGCCGAGAAGGACCTGAAGGTCACCGTGAGCGTCGGCGACGCTGAGACCGAGCCCCTCCAGCTGAGGACGGTCTTCGACTCCCCTGGGGAGTATCGGGCGGACATCATCCCGACGGTTCCCGGGGACTACACGTTCCACTTCACCGGCGAGATACAGGGAGTGAAGGTCGACGAGACATTCACCGCTTCCAAGGACGACTTCTCTCTCATCGAAGGGACGGGCGATCTTGCGTTCCCGAAGCAGGCCCCGACCAATACAGAGCTCGCCGAGCGGCTCGAGAACATCCAACGAACGGCAAACGACGCGAAGGATGCGATCACCCTGCCGCGTGTCGCGGCGATCGTGGGCGTTGTGCTCGCTTTGGTCGCGATCGCACTCGCGGCTCGTCCTCGAAGGGGAAGCAGCTGACGCGACGTCTTCTGATAGCGGCGCTCGTCGGCGGCGCGGCGATGCTGTGGGCATCGCCGCCGGCCGGCGCGCACGCGCTTCTCGTTTCGTCCGAGCCGTCCGACGGAGCAGGTCTGCAGGGACCTCCGAGCGCGGTGACGCTCACGTTCACCGAGGAACCCGACGTCCGTTTGTCGACGGTCACGGTGCTCGACTCGGACGGCCGCAAGCACGAACGGGGTGCGCTGTCGGCCGTCGAAGGCGAGCCTCGCAAACTTCGGGTCGCGGTCGGTGGCCTCGACCGAGGCGTCTTCACGGTCAGCTGGCGCGTCGTGTCTCGGGTGGACGGCCACTTCACCGCCGGCGCGTACGCCTTCGGTGTCCGTGTCGATCCGACGGCGATCGAGCGGGCCGCGACGACACAGCCGAAGTCCGCGCCGATCCAGCCGTTGGAGGCGGCCGGCAGGTTCCTTCTGTACCTCGGCCTGCTCGCCGCGGCCGGCAGCGCGTGGGTGGGAGGTCTCCTGTTTCCGGACACTCCATCACGCGCGCGGCGGCTGCTCTTGGGCGGTGGCGTCGTCGCTTTGATCGGGCTGGTCGTGCTCGCCATCGCGCAGCGCGACGCGTCCGGCGCCCCGTGGGATTCGTTCCTCGGGGCACCGATCGGCAGGGCCGTCATCGGACGCGTGCTCGGCCTGATCGCCCTGGGCGCCGGCGTGCTCCTTGTGCTTCGCACCCGCATGCGGCGGATCGGCTCGGTCGTCGCCGTTGCTGCCGCGTTCTGGACGATCGCCGTTCATGCCTCAGCGGGCCACGCCGACACCGGAGAGTTCGCAGCCGTCAAGGTCGCCACGCAACTCGTTCACTTCGGCGCCGCGACCGTCTGGATCGGGGGCCTGGCCGCGCTCCTGGCCGCGGTGGGAACAGCGCCGGACGAAACGAAAGCCCGCGCCGTCCGACGGTTCTCGATCGTCGCCGGGGTGTCTCTGGCCGTCGTCGCCGGAACGGGCGTCGCGCGTGCGATCGCCGAGGTCGGCTCGTGGCGCGCGCTCGTGCAGACGAGCTACGGCAAGATCGTCATCGCCAAGATCGCCGGAGGCGGCACCCTTGCGCTCCTCGGCGCCCGGAATCGCTGGTGGAGCGTTCCGCGCGCGCCTGAGTCCTTGCGCGGCCTCCGCCGGGTGTCCCGCGTCGAGCTGTCGGTCGCCGGCGCCGTCCTTGCCCTGACGGCGGTGCTCTCGAGCTTGGTTCCCGCCAAGTCGGTGTCACTCGCGCGGCCGTCATCGATCGAGCTCACCGGATCCGATTTCGCGGAGTCGGTACGGGTGCGCTTGGAGATCGCGCCCGGCTCGGCGGGCGCGAATGTCTTCACCGTCCGGCCGGAGGTGCTCAGGGGACCCAAAGCCGTTCGGGGCATAACGCTGCGCTTGTCGTCGCGGCGTGCCGGCATCGCGGACGTCCCGGTTCGGCTCAGACGCCGGGGTGAGGAATGGACGGCCCGCAGCGCCGGCGTCCCGCTTCCGGGTACGTGGCAGGTCGTCGTCTTCGTCGATCGAGGAGCCGACTCGGTCGAGATCCCGCTGAGGTTCCACACGCGCTGCCCGACGCCGGCGCCGTCGGGACCGTCGACGCCGCGTATCTACGACATCCGTCATCCGGACGGCACGAGCGTCCAGACGTACGCCGATCCGGGAAGGCCGGGACGCAACGAGGTCCATTTCACGTTCTTCGATGCCGAAGGAAAGGAGCTGCCGATGGCCGACGATCCGAGGATCGACGGATTCCTCGAGAGCTCGAAGCCGCTCGACGTGCGCAGGTTCTCGGCCGGACACTTCGTGGCCGGCGCTCGACTCGGGGCCGGCGAGTGGATCTTCGACTTCGACGGCCAGACACGGGCCGGCGATGCGCTGACCGTATGCTTCTCGGACGAGATCAGATGAGCCGTCCGATTCGCCTCGTCCTCGCGATCGCACTCGTCGCCGGCTTCGCGTCGTGCTCGTCGAATGAGCCTCAAGCATCACGACCCAGCTCGAGCGCGACCGTCGAGATCATCGAGCCGCAACCGAACGCCGTGGTGAGCGGCGACACCATCGATATCCGCGTGAAGCTGACCGGGGGCCGGGTCGTCAAAGAAGTGAGCCGCAACCTCAACGAGACGGAGGGGCACCTGCATGTGTCCGTCGACGGCGCGATCCTGAGCCAGACGTACGGACTCTCCCAGGAGATCGATGCACCCAAGCCGGGCAAGCATCTCCTGCAAGTGGAGTTCGTAGCGAAGGACCATGGACCCTTCGAGCCCCGGGTCCTGACCTCGTCACCGTTCGAGGTGAAGAGGTGAGCGCCTTGGCGATCGCTTTGGCGACGGTCGCTCTCGCCGTTCGAACGGTAGGGGACTGGTCGTGGCTCGTCGTGGTCTCCGGCGGCGCCGCGGGACTGACGGTACCGGTCATGCGCACGATCGACCGGTCAACGATGAGGTGGTTGGTCGTGACCGCCGCGGGAGTTGCGCTCTTTGCCTTGACGCGCACGTTGTGGGCGATGCAGATCTCGGGCGGACGTGCTGCCATCGTCGTAGGTGTCGTGGCCGGCGTCGCTGAAGAGGCGCTGTTTCGCCGCGGGCTGTACGGGCTCTTGGAGCGATGGGGCGCTCACGCCGCCGTCCTGGGCAGCGCGGCGCTGTTCGGGCTGGTGCATGTTCCGTTGTACGGATGGCGCGCGCTGCCCCTCGATGTGGCCGCGGGGCTGGTGTTCGGGTGGCAGCGATGGTCGTCCGGGTCGTGGACGGCTCCCGCCTGCACCCACGCGTTCGCGAACGCGGTGCAGTACCTGTGATGCGCCGGACGTCCGTGCTCATCGCGCTCGCGCTGGTTGCCGCGTCGTGCGGTGCCGGGGAGAGATCGATCGTCGTCGGTGCCGTGTACCCGACGGGAGGACACCAAGGCCCGGGCGGCATCGAGGAGTACCGGGGCGTCGAGCTCGCAGCCGAGTACGTGAATCGTAAGGGCGGGGGTGTCGGGGGCCGGCCGGTAAAGCTCGAGCTGCGTCCGGCCGAGCATCGCGAGCAGGCGCCGCGCGCGGTCGATGCGCTCGCGGATCGCGGAGTGCAGGTCGTTCTGGGGAGCTACGGAAGCACGATCTCGGCTCCCGCGGCCAGCGCGGCCGCGCGAAGAGGCCTCGTGTTCTGGGAGACGGGCGCCGTCGGCGATCTTCCGATGGCGACCGCGCGGAGCAGTAGCGCATACCGATTCCCCGCGTCGGGACGGATTCTCGGCCGCCAGGCCGTTGCATTCGTCCGTGATCAACTGAACCTCGGTAGGACGAACACATACACCGTCGCGTACGTCGACGACGTGTACGGCAGGTCTGTCGGGCTCGGCGCGATCGACGAGATCGAGCGCAGCGGCCTTCGCCTGGGCGCACAATTGCCTTACGTGCTGACCTCCGTCGACTATGAAGGCCTCGTCGACCGCATCGCATCAGCGCGCACCGACATCTTGGTAGTTGCGTCCTACTTAGACGATGCGATCGCCTTGCGCCGGGCCGTCGTCAAGCGCGGGCTGAAGCTCAAGGCCAACATCGGGACGTCGTCCAGCTACTGCATGCTCCAATTCGGCGAGCTGCTGGGCAAAGACGCCGTCGGACTGTTCGCGTCCGACAAGCCGGACGGCGCGGCCGTCGACGCTCGCACGCTGTCCGAAGACGCCGCACAAGCTCTGATCTGGGCGCGCCGCAGCTACCGCGAGCGATTCGACACGGGCATGACGGCCCCGGCGCTCACCGGCTTCTCGGGTGCGCTCGGCCTGTTCCGGTTCGTTCTGCCCCGCGCCGACGGCACTTCCTCGCGCGCGATTGCTCGAGCGGCCCGAGACGTTGATGTTCCGCTCGGCGCCCTGCCCAACGGGAGCGGTCTTCGCTTCGAGAGCCGTCCGGGCGAGGTCCGGGCGAACCAGCGCGCGACCAGCGTCATCTGGGAGTGGGTCAACCCGAAGACCCGTGCGGTCGTCTGGCCACCGTCGCGTGCAACGCATGCCGTGGTGGCGCCGCATTGACGCGCCGCCACATCGCGTACGGACTGGCGGCCGCGGCCGCCTATGTCGGAGCCGCTTTCGCACTGTCGGCGTCCGGAGTGCTGCCCATCAGGCCGCTGTACGACGGACTGGCGCCGCCGGCACCGTACCGCTACGTCCGTCCTCCCGCAGATCTGGCCGAGGACAACGAGAAGCCGCTGGGCGCTCGAGGCGCGCTGGAGGTAGGCAAGAAGGGGTCGGCCGCGCGAAGCGTTCCGACCGGCGACGGCCAAATGCTCGTCGTGTTTCCGGAGAAGGCCATCCCGGCCTTGCGGGATGAGACGCGTGTGAACGTCGACATCCTTCCGGTCGACCCCGCGCGCCTGGCCGCGCCCCCGGAGGGCCTGAAGATCGACGGGAACGCGTACGTCGTCTCGGCCGTCTACGCGAAGTCGAAGAAGAGAGCCGTTCCGGAGCTCTCGGTAACGGTCGTGCTGCGCTACCCGATGCACGCCACGCGAGTCGTCCGCCTCGATGGCCGCTCGTGGAGACCGCTGGGCACGCAAACCGCACAAGCAAGTCTGCAAGTGTTCGCCGACTCGAAGAAGCTCGGCACCTTCGCCGCCGCCGGCCCGCCGGCGCCGAGTCGCGCGTGGATCGCCTACGTCGCAGCGGCGGGGGGAGTCGCCGCCGGCGTCGCCGGATTTCTCACGGGGCGGCGGCGGTCCCAGCGCCCGAAACAACGCCGGAAGGCCGTACGCCGCCGGAGGCCCCAGTGAAGCTGCGCATCCCGTTGAACAGACCCGTCCTCACCCATCAGGGCGGCTGGGACGAAGCGCTGATGATCTTTGGAATCCCAATCGTCCTCTTTACGATCATGCGCTGGCTGGCCGGCAGGAAGTCCAAGGACGAGAACGAGGCCGAGTAAGTGCATCGTCTAGGCTTTCGGACGACATGACCGCACGTTCCGAGGGCGATGCCGGGCGTCTGGCATCCTCCTTCACCGATTTTCTTCGCACGGAGCGGCCGGATCTGTTGCCGCAGCCGTTCATCGGGCCCGTCGAGACAACGATGGCAACGACGATCCTCGCTGTGCGCCACGCCGGCGGCGTCGTCATGGCGGGCGACAGGCGGGCGACCGAGGGCATGACGATTGCCCAGCGCGACATCGAGAAGGTCTTCCCGACCGACTCGCACTCCGCGATCGCGATCGCCGGCGTTGCCGGGCCCGCGACGGAGCTAGTCCGGCTCTTCCAGACCGAGCTCGAGTTCTACGAGAAGGTCGAAGGCGAGGCGCTCTCGCTCGCCGGAAAGGCGAACCATCTCGGACGGCTCATCCGCGCCAACCTGCCCGCGGCCATGCAGGGCCTCGTCATCGTGCCGATCTTCGCCGGCTTCGACACGCGGCGCGGTGAAGGTCGCATCTACCGTTACGACGTCACCGGTGGACAGTCCGAGGAGACGGACTACCACGGGACCGGGTCCGGGGGCCGTGACGCGAAGAACTCGCTCAAGAAGCTCTACACCACGGCCGCCGACATCGACCGAGCTCGAGCCGTCGAGATGGCCGTCGAGGCCCTCGCCGACGCGGCCGAGGAAGATGCAGCGACGGCCGGACCCGATCCGGTGCACGGGATCTACCCGACGGTGTACTCCATCGGTGCGGAGGGCGTCGCTCCCGTCGACGACGCCACAGTCGAACGCGTGTCGCGCGACGTCTTGGACCGGAGAACGAGGCGATGAGCATGCCCTCTCCGTTCATGTACATGTCGCCCGAGCAGGTCATGAAGGACCGCGCCGATTATGCGCGGCGCAACATCGGTCGCGGCAAGCCGATCGTGGCGCTCGAGTACGACAACGGGGTGCTTCTCCTCGCGGAGAACCCTTCGGCGATGCTTCACAAGGTGTCGGAGATCTACGATCGCATCGCCTTCGCGGGTGTAGGGAAGTACGACGAGTACGAGCGTCTGCGCATCCTCGGGATCCGGCAGGCCGACCTAAAAGGATTCGCATACTCGCGGGAGGACGTGACCGCGCGCACACTGGCGAATTTGTATTCGCAAGTGCTCGGCCAGATCTTCACGGACTCCCTGAAGCCGTTCGAGGTGGAGATCCTGATCGCGGGCGTGAGCGATGACGGCGACCCGGCAGAGCTCTACCACGTGACGTTCGACGGCGTCGTGATGGACGAGCAGCATTTCGCCGCCGTCGGCGGCGAGACGGGAGCGCTCAGTGAGTTCTTGTCGGAGCGCTACGAACCCACGCCGACAATCGACGCCGCGCTTCGGCTCGGCGTCGAAGCACTGCGCAGCGTCGGCAACAACGACCTCGGCCCGGCGCAGCTCGAGGCGGCGGTGCTCGACCGAGCCTTACCGCGTCGCAAGTTCCGCAGACTTTCGGCCCAGGAGCTCGAGACCGCGCTCGGCTCGTAGTTCGTCTTCCGGGTGATGGCCCAGCCCGGCCCGTAGACTGACCTGGTGGAAAAGCGGATCTTCGGCCTCGAATCCGAGTACGGCGTCACCTGCACGTTTCGCGGACAGCGCCGGCTGAGCCCCGACGAGGTCGCGCGCTACCTCTTCCGGAAGGTCGTGCAGTGGGGACGCTCGTCCAACGTCTTCCTCGACAACGGTGCGCGGCTCTACCTCGACGTCGGATCGCACCCCGAGTATGCGACGCCGGAGTGCGACAACATCCCCGATCTCCTCGCCCACGACAAGGCGGGGGAGCGCCGGCTCGAGAGCTTGCTCCTCGGCGCCCAGGCCCGCCTGCACGACGAGGGAATCGCCGGCGACGTGTACCTGTTCAAGAACAACACCGACTCCGCCGGCAACTCCTACGGCTGCCATGAGAACTACTTGGTGTCGCGCTACGGCGAGTTCCAGCGGTTCGCCGACATTCTCATCCCGTTCCTCGTGACACGACAGTGCTTCGCCGGGGCCGGGAAGGTGCTGCATACATCGCGCGGGGCGCTGTACTGCCTGTCCCAGCGGGCCGAGCACATCTGGGAAGGCGTGTCGTCGGCGACCACCCGTTCGCGGCCCATCATCAACACGCGGGACGAGCCACACGCCGACGCCGAGAAGTTCCGGCGCCTGCACGTGATCGTCGGCGACTCGAACATGAGCGAGGTCGCCTCGTTCCTGAAGGTCGGGGCGACGGCGATCCTGTTGCGGATGATCGAGGAGAACGTCGTCATGCGCGACATGACGCTCGAGAACCCGATCCGGGCCATCCGCGAGATCTCCCACGACATGACGTGCCGGCGGAAAGTGCGTCTGGCCAACGGCCGGGAGCTGAACGCCGTCCAGGTGCAGTGGGAGTACTTCACGCGGGCCCAGCGCTACGCTGAGTACCGCGACCTGCCGGACGAGCTCAAGACATCCCTGAAGCTCTGGGAGCAGGTGCTGATGGGTCTCGAGAACGACCCGCTGTCCCTCGACCGCGAGCTCGACTGGGTGATGAAGTACAAGCTCATCCAGGGATTCCGCGACCGCCACGGTCTGCCGCTCGGGCATCCGCGCATCGCGCTCGTGGATCTCGCGTACCACGACGTGCACCGAGGGCGCGGCCTGTACTACATGCTCGAGCGCGAGGGCCATGCCGAGCGGATGATCACGGAGCCGCATGTGGAAAAGGCGATCGTCGAGGCTCCACAAACGACGCGTGCGCGCCTCCGGGCCGAGTTCATTCGCGAGGCGAAGCGCCGTCGGCGCGACTACACGGTGGACTGGGTGCACTTGAAGCTCAACGACCAGGCGCAGCGGACGGTGCTCTGCAAAGACCCATTCCGGTCGGAGGACGAACGCGTCGAGCGCCTGATCGCCTCCATGTAGTGCCGGCGTTCCGAACCGGCACCGTCGAAGCGGTCGTCGAAGAGTTCCCCGGCATCCAGGTCCTCGAGGTTCGTCTGGACGACGAACAACGACGCGCGGTCCTCTACACGCGCTATGCAGCACCGGCGAAGGCGGGCGACCGCGTCGTCCTGAACACGACGGCGGACGACCTGCGCCTCGGATCCGGAGGCGAGGACTTCGTGGTGTGGAACCTCGCGCACGACACGTACGAGTCGCCGCAGGACGGTCACGTCATGAAGCTGCGGTATACGCCGCTGCAGACCGAAGTGATGGCCGTCGAGGCACCGGAGTCGCCGCACCACGGCGCGATGGCATCGGCGTCCGGACTCGAGGGAATGCCCGTGCTCGCCGCGTCGCTGCACTCCCAGCTCCTGCCGGTGGTTGCGGCCGTCCGGTCGAAGGTGCCCGGTGCGCGCATCGCATATGTGATGACCGACGGCGGAGCGCTCGAAGCATCGCTGTCCCGCACGACACGGCGGCTCCGCGAGCTCGGCTGGCTTGCGACCGTCGTAACCGTCGGGCACGCGACGGGTGGTGACTTGGAAGCCGTGAACCTCTATTCGGGACTCCTCGCCGCGCGCGCGATTGCCTCGGCCGATATCACGGTAGCCGGGATGGGCCCCGGCGTCGTCGGAACGGCGACACCCTTCGGCACGACTGCACTGGAGCTGGGCATGACGTTGAATGCGACGGCGTCGCTCGGAGGGAAGCCGGTGGCGGTCGTTCGGATGAGCTCCGCCGACGTGCGCGATCGGCACGCCGGGATCAGTCACCACGCGCTGACCGCGCTGATGCGCGTCGCCCTCGCGCGTGCCGACGTGCCGGTGCCGTCCGGGCACGCCGGTGGCCTGGGGGAAGCGGCCATGCTGCACAACGTCGTTGAAGTGGACGCGGAATCGGTGATCGCCGATCTCGAGCGGGCTCGTGCGCAGGGACTCCTGGCGTCGCACATGGGGCGCGGCCCGGAAGAGGATAGGCTCTTCTTCCTCGCGGCCGGAGCAGCGGGGCTCCACGCCGCGGGCTATCTGGAGGAGGGGAAGGATGCCTGACGTCGTCGGCTTGGGTCGTTCCGGACTGAAAGTCACTCGCTTGTGTCTCGGCGCAATGAACTTCGGCAACGAAGCATGGGGATGCGACGAGCCCACGTCGGCCAAGATCATCGACGCGTTCCTCGAGCGCGGTTTCAATTTCATCGATACCGCCAACACCTATGCGGGCGGGAAGTCGGAGGAGATCGTCGGGCGTGCGATCGGCGCCCGGCGAGATGAGGTCGTCCTCGCCACGAAGGGCTTCAGTCCCGAGGGCACAGGACCGAACGACTGGGGCAACTCGCGCGCGAACCTGACGCGATCGCTCGAAGCGTCGCTCCGGAGGCTGGGTACCGATTACGTCGATCTCTATCAGGTGCACAACTGGGACTGGACGACGCCGATCGAAGAGACCATGGCCGCGCTGGATGGGTTCGTGCGCTCGGGAAAGGTCCGCTACATCGGCTGTTCGAACTGGCAAGGCTCCCAGATCGTCGAAGGCCAGTGGGCCGCGTCGCGCATCGGCGGTGCACCGCTGGTGTCACTTCAGCCGCAGTACTCGCTGATCGTCCGCGACATCGAGCGCGACATCCTTCCGACCGCGCGGCGACACGGACTCGGCGCGATCGTCTGGTCGCCGCTCGGCGGGGGAGTGCTGTCGGGCAAGTACACGCGGGACGACATTCCGGACGACTCGCGCTTCGGAAAGGCACAGAGCGGCGACGTGTGGGACCGATTCCGGCAAACGCTGTTCAGCGAGCGCAACTTCGAGATCGTCGACAAGGTCGGCGAGGTCGCAGCAAAGCTGGGCTCGAATCACGCCGCCGTCGCCGTCGCATGGACGATCAACCAGCCCGGCGTCACGAGCGCGATCATCGGTCTCCGCACCGTGGAGCAGCTCGAGGACAACCTCGCCGCCGACGAGCTGTCGCTCGACGCCGACACGCTGAAGGAGCTCGATCGCTCGGCGCGCGGACAGTGGGCGTACCCGAACTACATGCAGCCCGAGCCGCGCTCGTAGGGATCTCGCGCACAAGAGAAGGGAGCGAGGAAATCCTCGCTCCCTTCTAACGAGGGTTCGCCGCCGGCTGCATCGCCTGCCCGGGCTGTCAGCCAAGCCGCAACATCTGCCCAAACAGTAGGTGCGGGACACACGCGGCTCGGCGGCGCGTATCACGGCAGGGATGTGACATCCGTCACAGAAGTTGACGGCCGCCGCCGCGCCGACCGGCCGGGGGTACCATACGGTCCGTGCGGAAGGTCGAGCGCCTGGTGAATCTCATCGCGCTCCTCCTGAACACCCGTCGGCCGCTCACTGTCGAGGAGATTCGAAATACGGTCCCGGGCTATCAGCAGGAGGACTACGCGTCCTTCAAGCGCATGTTCGAGCGGGACAAGGAGGAGCTCCGCTCGCTCGGGATCCCCATCGAGCGCCGCTTCACCGACGTCTGGGAGGTCGAGGAGGGCTACCTGATCTCCAAGGACCGCTACTATCTGCCCGAGCTCGACCTGACGCCCGACGAGGTCGCGGCCCTGTGGATTGCCTCAGCTGTGGTCGTCGAGCCCGGCGGCAAAGAGGACCAGGCCCTCGTGAAGCTCTCGCTCGGGACCGACGGGGGGGCCGACCCGACCTCGCCGCCGTGGCTGCGAGCGAGGCTGCATCTGGACTCTCCGGCCCTCCCGAGACTGCTCGAAGCCGTCGCAGGACGACGCCGCGTGCGCTTCCGCTACAAGGCCGCCGGACAGAGCAAAGACACAGAACGAACCGTCGACCCGTACGCGCTCATCCATCGACAGAACGCTTGGTACGTGGCCGGCCACGATCACATGCGGGGCGCGCTGCGCCATTTCAAGCTGCCGCGCATCAGCTCGACCGTCAGTTTCGCTTCCAAGAGCGGCGGCCCCGACTTCGACGTTCCTGAAGGCTTCTCCACGGAGGACAGGTCCGTGACGGAGCCGTGGTTGGGCGAAGAAGGTGTGGGTGTCGATGTCGCCTTTTCGCCGCGGATCGCCTGGTGGGTCGAGCAGTCCCTCGGTCTCGAGGCCAAGGGAGCGTGGCGCGACTGGAGCGTGATGCGGGTCGTCGTCGCCGACGAAGAGGGCTTCGTCTCGTGGGTGCTCCAGTTCGGCGAGGACGCCGTCGTTCGATCTCCCGACCGCATGCGGAAGGCCGTCGTGAAACGGTTGCGCGAGGTCGTTCGGCCCCCGAAGGCGAAGAGCACTCCGCGCACGAAGGCGAAAGCCACAGCGAGAAAGCGCCCGTGAGCCCGGCTCGAACCCGGCGATCCAAACCGTCGGATGCGGCACGGCGCAGCCTGAGCCGCCTGGAACGGATCCTGCTGCTCGTCCCGTACTGCGTGAGCCACCCGGGGGTTTCGATCTCGGAGCTGGCCAAGCGGCTCGGCGCTCCGGAGAAGGAGATTCTCGAGGATCTCAACCTGCTCTTCGTGTGCGGCCTGCCCGACTACACGCCGGCCGACCTCATCGAAGTCTTCATCGAGGAAGACCAGGTCTTCATCCGCATGGCCGATTACTTCGCCCGGCCGCTGCGTCTCACGCGGACGGAGGCAATCCCGCTCTACCTCAAAGCGCAGGCCCTCGTGAACCTCCTGCAAGGAACGACAGACGGCAAGTCGGGGCTTACCGAGCTCGCTCCACTTCGCTCGGCCATCGACAAGCTCGGCAATACACTGCTGCCGCAAGAGGGCGGCGTGGCCGAGCTGACCAAGCGCATCAAGGTCCAGCTGGAGTCCGGCGAGGCGCAATGGCTCGGCCCGTTGCGCGAAGCGGTGACCGAGCGCCGGGCCGTCGAGCTCGAGTACTACACCTATTCGCGCGACGCGCTCACCAAACGTCGCGTGGATCCGCATCTCGTCTTCGCGTCGTTCGGTCACTGGTACGTGTCGGGGTACTGCCACCTTGCGCAAGACCGGCGCATGTTCCGGCTCGATCGCATCAAATCCCTCGATGTGACCGAGGAACAGTTCGACGCGCCGGACGACGGAGCGGCCGAACTGCCGCCGCCGCTGATCTACGTGCCGGGCCCCGACGACGTCCGGGTCCGTCTCCGCGTCACCGAAGGCATCGCCGTGTGGCTGGCGGAATATCTGCCGGTCGACTCCGCCAAAGCCGTGCGCGGTGGACGCAAAGAGCTCGTGTTCCGGACGTCCGCCTTCGAATGGCTCGAGAAGCTTCTGATGCGGGTGGGCGCCGACGTCGAGGTGCTCGAGCCCGTCGAGCTCGCCGACCGACTGCGCGAAGCGGCGAAGCGGATTCTCGCGCTATACGAGCCCAAACGGCGCTGAGACTGTCGCCGGGCCGCACTACGTTCGCGGTGTGGTCGGCTATCTGGACATCGAGACGTCGTTCACCGGCGAGCTGACGGTCGTCGGCCTGCTCCGCGCCGAGCGCGGTCTCATCCAGATCGTCGGCCGTGCCATCACGCGGGACGCCGTCGACGAGACCTTGCGCGGCATCGACACGATCTGCACGTTCAACGGCGAGTCCTTCGACCTGCCCGTGTTGCGCCGGGCCCTCGGCATCGGATTGCTGGAGCGTTGCCGCTCCTTCGACCTGTCCGTCGAATGCCGCCGCATGGGGTTGCGCGGCGGACTCAAGCGCATCGAGGACGGCCTGAGCATCCCGCGCAGGCTGCGGGGCGTCACTGGGTACGATGCGATGGTCCTATGGGATCGATGGGAGCAGGGCGATCGAGAAGCTCTCGAAACGCTCCTCGAGTACAACCGCGACGACGTCATCAATCTCAGACTTCTCGAGCGAAGGCTGCGGGGCGATCTCGAGATGCCGCAGCCGGTCGAACAGATCGTGGTCGGCGCGTAAGCAGCATCGCCGCCGAGTATTGGAAAGCGCGCGGCGGCAAGCCCAAGCCACGGCCGCGCCATCCGCTGACGCCCGACGAGGAAAACCGGTACCTCGTCGCGGGGTCGCGGCTCTTCAATCGGCGCGAGTTCTACAAAGGCCACGACGAGTGGGAAGAGGTTTGGCGGCGCGCGTCGGGAGCTCGCCGGCGTCTGTTGCACGGACTGATCCAGGTCGCCGTCGGCTACGAGCACCAGAAGCGGGGGAATCCACGAGGCATGCGAAGCCTGCTGCGCCAGGGAGCCGCAAAGCTGCGGTTCTTCACGCGGAGGCCGGGCGTGTCCCAGCTTCGCGACCGAGCCGTCAACGACGCCGATGCCGGTGAGGGCTGGAACCGACTCGCCCCACCGAAGATCCTCGTGACGCTCGAAGGGTTCGACGATTCGAGGCCGCGGGACGCCATCCGAGTGACCGTTCCGAGACGCTAAGGCTTCGTCGCCTCCAGCAGGAAGCGGTGGTGCCGTGCGGCGAACGACCCGTGCTCGGCGATGTGGTGATGGATGCGCCGCAGGCCGTCCCGGTGCTTACCAACGTCGAACCCCTCGTACTGCCAGGGGATCGCACGGAGCTTGTAGACAACCGCACCGACGTCGAAAAAGCGCTGCACGGGGAATCCTTCGCGAGCGTCGGTGACGCGCAGACCGGCTCGTTCGAGCTGAGCGACGTATTCGTCCAATGTCGGACTGAGACTCGGCTCGACGTCGCCGAGCATGCGATTGATCTCGATCTCGTTCAGACTTCCTGTTTGCTGGGTGAGGAACGTCCCTCCCGGGCGCAGCACCCGAGCGACCTCTGAGGCCCGGAACGCTTCGTGCCGATCGAACACGAGGTCGAAGGTCGCATCGCGGAAGGGCAACGGTCCGTCAACATCCATGAAGCGCTGGGCGGCGTTGTCCGACGCACCCTCGTACGCGACGACGTGGACGCCGAGCGGTCGCAGCGCTCGGCCGGCAACGGAGACATTCGGCATCCAACCTTCTGTGGCGACCGTGAGCCGAGCCCGGTGCGGGAGCGCTGCCACGAACTCGCCGCCGCCGGTACCGAGGTCGACGATCGCGTCGGCATCCGCGGCGAGCTCCGCCACGCGAGCCGCGTAGTCCCACGGATACGGATCCACTTCGGAGCGCCCGTCCATGAGCGAGAAATCCCAGCCCTCGAAGGCCTGTGCCTCCGCCTCGGCCACGAGCTGCTCGAAACGGTCGTCTCCGGCCATCAAGCGTTAGCGTAGGGGAGTCGGCCGAGGAGGACGCCAATGCTCGACTATGCACAGTTCGATCGCGCCATCGGGCTCAACTGGTACGAAGTCGATCCCGATCTGCAGGACATCATCAGGAGATACGTCCCGGCGGACGACTTTCCGGCCGCCGACGCGCGTCTGCGGGAGGTCGGGGCCCTGATCGGCGGACCCGTCGCCGAGCGGGCCGAGGTCACCGATCGCAACCCACCGCGTCTCGAGCGCTTCGACCGGTGGGGCGCGGAAGTCAACCGGGTCGTCCACCACCCCGGTGCACTCGCGACCAAACGCGACCTATGGGAGTCGGGACGACGCCATTCGGCCAACGGCCGCTCTTACTCGGTGGTCGGTTCGGCCAGCGGATACCTCCTCGACCAGGCTGAGACCGGCATGGGCTGCGCAGTCGGAATGACCGGCGGCGTCGCCGGACTCGTCGCCTCGTACGGGTCCGAGGACGTGAAGTCGTATTTCATGCCGCACTTCACGACCGATAACTACGACGAGTTCTGGGACGGCGCGATGTTCCTGACCGAGCGCGATGGGGGCTCCGATCTCGGCGGCGCGACGAAGACGAAGGCGACGCACGTCGACGGCGACCTCTGGGTGCTCAACGGCTTCAAGTGGTTCTGCTCGAATGTCGATGCTCAGGCCATCGCGACGCTCGCGCGCCCGGAAGGCGCGGCGGAGGGCACGGGCGGTATTGCCCTGTTCGTCGTCCCGCGCGTGCGCCGGGACGGCAGCCCGAACGGCGTCCACATCCACCGGCTCAAGGACAAGTTGGGCACCCGGGCCGTCCCGACGGGCGAGGTCGACTTCATCGATGCCGAGGCGTATCTGCTCGCCGGCGGCAGCAGGTCACGCGACGCCGGCGCGGACGGCAAGGGCATGGGCCGAATGATGGGCGGCATGGTGCAGGGCTCGCGGCTCGGCGTCGCGTTCATGGGTCTGGGTATCGCGCGCCGGTCGTTCCTCGAGGCTGCCATCTATGCGGCGCACCGTCGCGCCTGGGGCAACCGCATCGACGCGTTCCCGATGGTGCAGGAGACGCTCGTCCGGATGCTGATGGAGCTCGAAGCGGCTGCGGCCATATCCTTCGAGGCCTCGGCCGCGAACGACAGCAGGAACAGCGGGCTCTGGCGCATCCTGCCGACGCTGGCCAAGTACCGCGCCACGCGTCGCGGGGTGCAGCTCGCTTCCGCGGCGATCGAGATCCACGGCGGCAACGGCTACATCGAGGACTGGCCGCTGACGCGCCAGCTCCGTGACGGCCAGTGCCACCCGATCTGGGAGGGAACCGAGAACGTCATCGCTATCGACGTCGTCCGGGCGATCGAGCGTGAAGGCGTGCTGACGCCGTTCCTCGAGCGAGTCGACCAGGCCGTGGCGGACGCCGATCATCCGGTCGTCGCCCCGGTCCGCGACACGATTCGCGCGTATGCGGCCGAGGTGCAAGAAGCCGTTGCATACGTGGCGGCTGCCCCGAAGGACGTCGCGCGCCTGCACCCGCGCCGCATCGCTCGTTACATGTCGAATCTGATGTCCGCTGCGCTCCTTGCCGAGCAGGGATCGGCGGAGCTGAACGACAAGAACTCGGCCCGGAAGGCGGCGCTGGCGCGCTTGTACGCAAACGTGCACCTCGGCGCACGGCGACTCGGCGGGATCGGCCAGGACGACCAGATCGTGCTGGAAGGGTTCGACGCAATCACACGATACGGCGAGCTGGAGCCGGACCGTCTCGGAGCGCTCGTCGCCTAAAATGAGACGTGGGAAGCATCGGCGCACCTGAGATCCTTCTGCTCGCTATCTTCGCGTTGATCTTCTTCGGCCCCAAGCGTCTCCCGGAGATCGGACGGCAAGTCGGACGAGCGCTCGCCGAGGTGCGGCGTGTGTCGCGCGATTTCGAGCGTGAGGTGCGCGACGCGGCCGAGCCGTTCGAGCGCGAGATCCGGGAGGCCGAGCGGGTAGCACGTGACACGTACACGCTCGACGATGAACACTCCCGCTTCGAGCCCGACCCGCTCGACGAGGAGCCAGGTGCTTCAGAAGGGGACACGGACCCCAAGACGAAGCTGCCGGATTAAGGATGCGCATCCTGCCGCGCCGGTCGCGGTCGGGAACCGAGGGCCCGTCACGTCGCCGCTTCCGGCGCCGCCGCCGCGATCCCGAAGGCAGCATGTCGCTCCTCGAGCATCTCGAAGAGCTGCGCATGCGTCTGGTCTGGGTCGTCGTCTCCGTCGGCGTCGCGGGCATCGCCGGGTGGGTGCTCTTCGATCAGGTCGTCGAGGCGCTGCTCGAACCCGCGCGGCCGTACTTGACCGACCTGAGTGACGGGAAGCTGATCTTCACCGGACCCGCCGAAGCCTTTACGTTGCGGATCAAGGTCGCGATGTACATCGGGTTCGCGATCGCCTTCCCGATCGTCCTGTTCCAGGTGTGGCGGTTCGTGTCGCCGGGTCTGCACCGCAACGAGCGCCGCTATGCGGTTCCATTCATCGCGTCCGGGATCGTGCTGTTCGCCGCTGGCGCCTTCCTTGCCTGGTACACGCTTCCGCAGGCGCTCCAATACCTCATCGGCCCGGGCATCACCGGCCGCAACGTTCGACCGCTCCTCAGCGCGAAGTCTTATCTCGACTTCGGCTTGCTCTACCTCGCCATCTTCGGCATCGCCTTCGAGTTCCCGGTCGCGCTCACGTTCATGGCGCTCATCCGGGTCATCAGCTCGCGGCAGATGGCGCGCTACCGGCGCCACGTCTTCATGGGCATCGCGGTGAGCGCGGCGATCCTCACGCCCAGCGTCGACTGGTTCACGATGACCGCCCTGACGGCCGCCCTCTACGTGCTGTACGAGGGGTGTATCTGGCTGGCCCGGCTCCTGAGGCGTTGACGCCCGCGGGGACGCGATATATCGTGACGCTTGAAAACTGAACCCATGGGTACGGAAAGGACGGCTCATGACCACCGAGGTTGATGTCGCCAGGACCGTCGAGGCCGCCGGCCTGAAGCAGATGACCGGAATGAACGTCGACGACGTCTACGTGCTCATGGACGTCCAGCTACGGGAGCGTCCGGGCCCCCGCGAGCTCTACAAGCGGTGGGAGAAGCAGAACTGGTCCGTGCACGACCTCGATTGGACCCAGGACCGCCAGGACTGGCAGGCCATTCCCGCCGAGCTGAAAGACGAGATCATCTACGGCCTCCAGGCGTTCTTCCTGGGCGAGGTCTGTGTCACCGAGACGCTGTCGCCGATGGTGCACGCCGCACCGACGACCGAAGATCAGCAGTTCCTGTCGACGCAGCTCGTCGACGAAGCTCGCCACGCGATCTTCTTCGAGCAGTTCTTCAAGCACGTCCTCGACATCCCGAGCCTGGACGCGCTGAAGGAAGACCCGATGTTCAAGCAGTACACCGACCCCGCCATCCCCGGCTACGGCGTGACGTTCTTCAAGGATCTGCCCGAGGTGACCGAGGCCGTCCGTGAGGATCCGGGCGACTACAAGAAGTGGGTCACGTCGATCGTCCTGTACCACATGCTCATCGAGGGAATGCTCGCGCTCTACGGGCAGCGACAGCTCCTGCAAGCAACGCGCGCGTTCAACGTGCTGCCGTCGTTCCGCGCCGGCTTCACCGCGGTGACGCGGGACGAGTCACGGCACGTGAACTACGGCGTCTACGCGCTGCGCAAAGCGTTCGAGGCCGGTCTGCACGACCACATCGTCGAGTCGGCGAGCCGCTACATGGACGCACCATGCGACCTGCTGACACGTCCGATCGACAAGATCGTCCTGCCGCCGGAGGAAATGATGGCGATCATCCCCGAGGAACTGCGCACCGGCGACTTCTTCGAGGAGTGGGCGTTCCCGACTGTTCAGCTGCGCAAGCGACTCGGCGGTGCCGGGATCAGCTCGGAGGCGATCGATCGGCTCGACTTGCAGTGGTTCTCGCGTATCGAACGCAACGTCCGAGAATACGAGGAGCGATTCGGCGAGCCGCACCCGGCGATCGAGCGAGACCCCACCGGCTACGAGAAGCTGCTCGGCCGCGTCGGCGTCGCAGCTAGCTGACGCACGCTCCGGCGCGGCTCGATAAGCCGACGCCTCTGCGTCCCTGGCGCAGCATGTGGCGGTCGATGCCGTTGGTGCAGTAGCCGAACGAGATCCCGGTCTCCGGATCGCCCCACGCGATCTGACCGGCCGCGCCGTTGTGCCCGAACCTGCGCGGCGAGCCTGTGTGGCCGAAGCCGCGCATGTTCGCTCGTCCGTCGTCGCCGGCGATGATCACACCGAGACCACGGCTGGCCGGCACGCGCAGAAGCGGATCGGGGAGGTTGTTCCACACACGGCCGGTTACGTCGGCCAAGAGCTCGGGGTCCCACAGGCCGTTCGGATTGCTCATGAGGGCCTGGTAGAAGAGTGCAAGGTCGGCGGCCGTCGCCACGCCGCCGCCGCCCGGGATACCGACGGCCCGCGCGTCCGGGTCGTTGAGGTTCGGCAGGTTCTCGTCGGCGGCCTCCGTGAACGGAAGCTCACGAATGCCGAGCAATGCTTCGAGCTCGTCGGGCGTCATGGGCTCGCCGCGCAGCTCGAGTGCTGCGAAGGGTCCTTCGGCGGCGGCGGCACCGCCGAGCGCGAAGCTCGGAAGCCCGACGGGCTCCACGACGCGCTTGCGGACGACGTCGCGGAAGTCCTCACCGGTTACTCGCTCGATGATCTCCGCCAGGACCCAGTGGGCCGAGGTCGGGTGGTACCAGTACCGGGTGCCCGGCTCGTAGTCGAGTCCCCACTGCGCAAAGGCCTGCAGGCGAAGCTCGCGGTCGTCCCAGTGCCGCGGATTGAAGATCGGCGTTGGAAACCCGGACGTGTGCAGCATGACGTGCTCGACGGTGATGACGTCCTTGCCGTTCGTCCCGAACTCGGGAACGATCTCGGCCACGCGCTGGGTGACCGAGAGCTTGCCTTCCGCCAGCAGGAGCCAGACCGTGCTCGCGACGAACGGCTTCGTCGCGGAGAAGATGACGTACCGGGTGTCGTTCGTCGCGTCTCCGAACGTCTCGAAGGCGACGAGCCGGCCGTCTTTCGCGAGCGCGATCTGACTCGAGGGAAGCAAGCCTTCGTCGACCTCTTTGCGTGCTCGAGCGAGGAGCTCACCGAGCGCTTCGGACGACACACCGACGTCTTCAGGACTGACGACTGCGGGCATGGTTGTCATATGGCTCACGATAGACTCTTCGCTAATGACATCGCCCGCCCGGGCTGACCAGTTCGTCTCCGGGCTCCCGTTCCCTCTGGACGACTTCCAGACGCAAGCGCTCTGGGCCGTCGACGAGGGCTCGTCGGTTCTCGTCGCCGCACCGACCGGCTCTGGGAAAACGGTCGTCGCCGAGTACGCCTGCTGGCTGGCGCTGCAGCGCGGCGCGAAGTGCTTCTACACGACACCGCTCAAGGCGCTCTCGAACCAGAAGTTCGGCGACCTCGTCGCACAGCACGGCGCCCGCAACGTCGGCCTGCTCACCGGAGACAACTCGATCAACGGTGAGGCGCCGATCGTCGTCATGACGACGGAAGTGCTTCGCAACATGCTCTACGAGCACTCGAACACGCTCGTGGGCTTGCGGTGGGTCGTCCTCGACGAGGTGCACTATCTCCAAGACCCGTACCGCGGGGCCGTGTGGGAGGAAGTTCTCATTCACCTGCCGCCGGAGGTGCGCGTTGTGTGCCTGTCGGCCACGGTCTCCAACGTCGAGGAGTTCGGCGACTGGCTGCGCGCGCTGCGCGGAGACACTCGCGTCGTTCTCGAACGGCGGCGTCCGGTGGAGCTGCGGAACCTCGTGATGGTGGGCCAGCAGCTCCATCCGCTGCTCGAGGACGGCCACAAGACGAACCCGGAGCTCGTCACGCTCTGGGCACGCGGGACGGCAGCCGCCGCCCGCTACGGGAGATATCCCCCGGGACGCCCGGGCTATCGGGGAGGCAATCGGGCGCCGGGACGGCCGCGCCGGCGCGGCGGATCAGAGGTGTACACGCCCACCCGCGTCGAGGTGGCAGAAGTGTTGGACCGCGAAGAGATGTTGCCGGCCATCGTCTTCGTCTTCTCACGAGCCGGCTGCGACGAGGCCGTCGAAGCGTGCGTCCGGGCGGGGATCGAGCTCACGAGCGCCGCCGAACGCGAGCGCATCACGGAATTCGCGCACATGCGAGCGGCATCCCTCGATCCGGACGACCTGCGCGCGCTGCGCTTCGGGTCGCTCTTGGAAGGGCTCCAGCGGGGGATCGCCGCACACCACGCCGGCATGCTGCCCGTCTTCAAAGAGACGATCGAGGAGCTGTTCGCGCTCGGTTTCGTGAAGCTCGTCTTCGCGACCGAGACGCTGTCGCTGGGGATCAACATGCCGGCGCGCAGTGTCGTCATCGAGCGGCTGACCAAGTTCACCGGTGAAAAGCACGAGCTGCTGACGCCGACCGAATACACGCAGCTCACCGGACGAGCCGGACGGCGCGGCATCGACGAGATCGGCTACGGGGTCACCCTCTTCAACCCGTGGGTCTCCCTCGACAAGCTCACGTCGCTGGCAACCGTGCGCGCATACAAGCTCACATCATCGTTCCGACCCTCGTACAACATGGCGGTCAATCTCGTGCGGAACTACGACCCAGAAACCGCGACGCATCTCTTGAACTCCTCGTTCGCGCAGTTCGCGACCGACCGGAACGTCGTCCGTTGGGAGCGCGAGCTGGAAGACAAGGAACGCGATGTCGCCGACCTTCGCGCGAAGGCGGCGTGCGAGTTCGGCGACATCGTTGAGTACGCGCGGCTCCGGCGCACAGCCGAGCGGGCGCTGCACGACGAACGCGGCTCCGGTCGGGTCCGCGAAGCACTCGTGAAGCTCGGCCCGGGTGATGTCGTCTGGGGCAGCTTCGGCCGTGCCGTCATCCTCGAACATCCGCGCAAGACGTCGAAAGGAGCGACGCGGGTCGCGGCGATGACCGTCGACCGCAAGCTCCGGCGGCTCGGGCCGCGCGATTTCGGAGAGCCGCCCGAGCCGGTCGCCCGGCTGCAGGTCAAGGGGCAGTCGTGGCGCTCGGCCAAGGTTCGCGGCCAGCTCGCGCGCGAGCTGGAGCGCGTTGCGTCGAAGCGTCCGCAGCAGGCGCCGAAGCGCTCCGAGGCGCGCAAGCTCGTTGCGGCGTACGAAGCGCATCCGTGCCATACGTGTCCGGACGTCGGAGCCCATCTCGAGTTCGCGCGCAAGCTCGTCGATGCCTCCGAGGAGGTCGGGAAGCTTCGGAAACAGGTCAGGCGGCGTCGCGGGACTATTGCGCGCACGTTCGAGCGCGTGCTCGCCGTGCTCCAGGAGCTTGGTTACGCAGACGACTGGAGATTGACGCCGAAAGGCGATCTCCTCACGCGCGTCTACAACGAAGCGGACCTCTTGGTGGTCGAGTGTCTCGACCGCGGCTGGCTCGCCGGACTCGACCCCGAGGAGCTCGCGGCCGTCGCTTCACTGTTCGTCTACCAAGCGCGAGGCCGAGACGAGCCGGAGAGTGCGCCCACGCCGTCGCTCGGCCGTTACGAACGCCGCGTTCACGATCTGTACCGCTCGCTGCGCGCCGTCGAGCGCGAGAACGACGTCGAGCTCCTCTCCGAGCCCGACGGCGGCTTCATGGCGCAGATCCTCGAGTGGGCGAGCGGGGAATCGCTCGAGGACATTCTCGAAGACCGTGAAACATCTCCCGGAGACTTCGTCCGGTCGACCAAGCAGGTGCTCGATCTCCTCCAGCAGCTCCGGCAGGCGGTCGACGACCCGGAGCTCGCGAGCTCGCTCACCGAAGCCGTCAGGCTCGTGCAGCGCGGCGTCGTCGCCTACTCGTCGGTCCTGTGACCCCGAAGATCGGCGTCATCGGCAACCCGAAGGCCGGACGCGGCAAGACCGCCTGGAACGAGATCTCGGCACGGCTGGGTGGAGCCGAGCTGCTCATGACCGAACGACCGGGTCACGCCACGGAGCTCGCGCGCCGCGCAACCCACCTTGATCTCGCCGTTGCGGCCGGGGGAGACGGCACCGTCAACGAGGTGGTGAACGGGCTTCTCACAGCCGAGGGAACCGCACCGGCTCTTGGCGTCCTTCCCCTGGGTTCGGGTTGCGACTACGCAAAGACCTTCGACATTCCGCACGACGTCGCAGCTGCGTGCGAGCTGATCATGTCGGCGCGGGAACCGATAGCCGTCGACGCCGGAGAGATCCGATGCCGGCGCGGGGACGAAGCCGTCGTCCGACACTTCGCAAACATCGCGGAGGTCGGCATCGGCCCGGAGGTCGTCGCGCGCGCGACGAGGCTCCCGCGAGCGCTCGGGCCGGCGATGTACTTCGCTTCCTTTTGCCTCACACTGCCGCGCTACGAGCGGCGCAGCGCCCGCATCACGATGGACGCCGAACGCTACGACGGACCGCTCACGAATCTCGTCGTTGCAATCGGACGGGTCTTCGGGGGTGGGATGCGCGTCGCGCCGGGGGCCGACCCGTCGGACGGGCGCTTCGACGTCCAGATCCAGTTCGGATCGAAGGTCGACTACGTCCGGGGCATCGCAAAGGTCTACCGGGGCACACACCTGCCGCATCCACGCATCCGCGAAGCCACGGCCGCCGTGATCGAGGCCGAGTGCACGCCGCCCGGCCTCATCGAAGCCGACGGCGAAGTGGTGGGGACGACACCCGCGACGTTCCGTGTGCTCCCCGGCGCTCTGCGCCTCAAGGTTTGACCGGTACGCTTTACCGGTGACGGACCGGCCTTGTCCCTCCTGCGGCGCCGCACTGCCACCCGGCGCAAAGTTCTGTCCGTCCTGCGGCGCCTCGACCGTCCGTCTCTCCGACGAGCGACGGGTCGTCACTGTGCTCTTCGGGGACGTCGTCGGCTTCACTCCCTACTCCGAGTCCCACGACCCCGAGCAGGTCAAGAACATGCTCGACGACTGCTTCGAGCGCCTCGCCGCCGACGTCACGTCGCACGGCGGCCGCGTCGACAAGATCGTGGGGGACGAGCTGATGGCCGTCTTCGGTGCCCCCGTCGCACACGAGGACGATCCGGAGCGTGCCGTCCGGGCCGCGCTGCAGATGCAGCGCACGCTCGAGGATCACGCCGCCGAGACCGGCTCCGACGTGAAGGTTCGCATCGGCATCAACACCGGCGAGGTGCTCGTCGGCGCCCTACGCGGCGGCTCGGACGTCACCGCGCTCGGCGACGTCGTGAACACGGCCAAGCGTCTCCAAACAACGGCCGAGCCGGGCCAGGTCCTCGTCGGTCCCGCAACGGAGTCGTCTACAAGAAGCGTGATCTCCTACGAGCCGGCCGGCGCACTCGCACTGAGAGGCAGGGACGCACCGGTCGACGGATGGGTCGCAATTGCCGCTCTCGGACCACCCGGCTTCCGGCCGGGCCGGGCTCGGACGCGGCTGTTCGGCCGGAAGGCCGAGCTCGGAATGCTCTGGCATGCGCTGGGAACCACGGCGGCGCACAACCGCCCGCATCTCGTCCTGCTCGTCGGCGACGCCGGGGTGGGGAAGACCCGCCTCGTCGAAGAGGCGATCGACGTCGCCCAGTCCCAGCACAACGCGCTCGTGCTCGAAGGCCGCTGTCTGCCGTACGGGGAGGCCAATCCGTGGTGGCCGGTCGCCGAAGCTCTCCGGCAGGCGTGCGGGATCGACGCGGACGACCCGGCAGAGCTCGCCACTCGGAAGTGCCGCGAAGCGATTGCCGGGCTCATCGGCGCGGCCGACGAAGGCGTCGAAGCGTCTCGCGTGGCCGACGGACTGCTGTACCTGATGGGTCACGAAGGCACGCTCAGCGATGTCGAGCCGTCGCGAGCCCGCGAGGAAGCCGTGCGTTCGGTTCAGGTCTCGCTAGCAGCGAATGCACGCCAGCGCCCGCTCGTGATCGCACTGTCGGAGATCCATTGGGCCGATCAGCTCATCCTCGATTTGATCGACACGATGTTCGAGCGGCTGCGCGGCTTGCCGATCCTGCTGCTCGCTACGGCTCGTCCGGAGCTCTACGAGCGATGGACGCCGAAGCCCGGCCGCCACGACCTCCACGTGCTGAACCTCAGTCCACTCGATCCGGAAGCGTCGACGGAGCTCGTCCGGGCGCTGCTGGAAGCGCAGCCGGCGGGCGCCGAGCTCGTCGACGTGATCGTCGAGCGCGGCGGCGGGAACCCGCTCTTCCTCGAGGAGCTCGTCGCGATCATCGGTGAGACCGACATCTCGCAGAACCGGGAAGGCGCACCCGCCGAGCTCCCCGCGACCTTGCGCGGACTGGTGTCGGCGCGCCTCGACACGCTCGACCGGCGCGACCGCTCTTTGCTCGAAGACGCGGCTGTCGTCGGGCGCTCCGGGCCCCTCGAGGCCCTCGACGCACTCGCAGCCGCACGTGGTGAGACGTCGGGGTCCGCACTGCTGACGGCGCTGGCGGACAAGGATCTTCTCGTCGTCGAGGACGGGAGCTACGAGTTCAAGTCGGACCTCGTTCGCGACGTCGCCTACGAGACACTCACCAAGGGGGAACGCGCGCGCCGTCACGCAGCGGTCGCCCAATGGCTCGCCGAGTACTCCCAGCGCACCGAGCGTGAGCAGGAGCACCTCGAGCGGATCGCGCATCACTACGCGCAGGCGGCGCAGCTCGTCACCGACGTCGGCTCGGTGGACGGAGTGCCACCCGACATCCTCGATCAGGCGGTCGGTTGGATCGATCGGGCCGCGACGCGTGCGGAGTCGCGCGAGACGACGGCCGTCTCCGTGCATCTCCTGGATCACGCGCTGGCGCTGATCCCCAGCGCACACACGCCGCAGCGCGCGAAGTTTCTCCTCGGCCGTGCGCGCGGCCGAGCCACACTCCGCGACATGGACGGCGCACACGCCGACATCGCCGAAGCGCTGGAGATCGCCGACTCGACCGGCGACACCGCCGTATGCGCGCAGGCGCTGACCGTCCGCGGCGACGTCGAGCAGCGCCAAGGCGACCTCGCTAGCTCAGCAGAGACGCTCGAGAAGGCCGTCGGCTACTGGAAGGAGGTCGGCGATCGGCGCGGCGAAGCCGAAGCGTTGCGCCTCTGGGGATTCACGTCGATCCACCGCGGCGAGCTCGATGCGGCCGAGCAAGCGATCTCCGACGCGCTGGAGGTCTCGCGCCTGCTCGGCGACCGCCGCGGAGAAGCGTGGGCGCTCCAGAACCTTGCGTGGGTTCCGTTCACGCGCGGCGACAACGACCTCGCCGAGCAACGGCTGCTCGCGGCGACGAACCTCTTCGAGGAGATCGGCGACTTTGGAGGCCGGTCGTGGGCGCAGGGGTTGCTCGGCTACGTCTGGTACTTCAAAGGACGACTCGCCGACGCCGGAGTCGTCGCCGAGGGCGGCGTCGAGATCACCCGTGAATCGGGCGACCGTTGGGCGCACGGCATGATGCTCAATCTCCTCGCGGCCGTCCGGCTGTGGCAGGGGAAGACCAAGGAAGCACTCGAGCGGTCGTTGCAAGGTCTGCGGTTGTTCCAGGACATGGGCGACGAGCTCGGGCTGCAATTCGCGAGCGTTGCCGTCGCGATGAGCCGCGTCTTCACCGGCCACCACGAGGACGCCTTGGCGATGGTCGAGGACTTGTTCACCAGGCCGGGGAACGCGCTCGCCGGCTTCGGGGGATTGATGACTGCCGCTGCGGTGAATTCATTTCTCGGTGACGGCGAGAAGGCCCTCGAGATTCTCGACAACGGAATCGGACCGACCGACGACGAAGACGTCCTAACCGCGCGCGCACTCGCTCACTTCGTCGCCGGCCACTTCAACGAGGCGTACAACGACGCATCGAAATCGTGGGCATCCAACCCGACGGATTCGGGAGCGCGCGCGAACTATGCGTCCATGCTTTCCCTGGCGGCTGCCGGCTCCGGTCATCCCGAGGAGGCGATCACAGCGGGAGACGAGGTCGGCGGTGTCGGGGGCACGTATCTGGATCAGATCCGGGCTCACCTGGGCCGAGCCTTCGGCTACGCGCAGGTCGGCGACGACACGAGGGCCCGGACGGCTTTGGAGTCGGCCAGAAGGATCTCAGAGCCGAGCGAAGACGATTTGCACCGCTCGCTTGTCCGGCTGGCGGCGAGCATCGTCGGTGCCGTCCGCACGTGGGACGACGCAGCGCCCGTCTCGGACGCCGTCGAAGCCCTCGACCGCCTGGGCGTCGCCGGCCGGTCGTGGGAGCGCGCCTTCCGCGCGGCGGCTGCGGGCCCCGATCAGTCGTCCGGACTCTTCGCGTGAGGGACGGCCACGCCGTCTCTGCGTGAGGACGAGGCACGCAACCGCGTCGCTTCGGCGCGCGTAGCGAGGCTCGCCACAGTCCAGAGAAGCGGGCGGCCGCACCTCGTCCCGATCACGTTCGCGTTGGTGGACGACACGTTGTACACGGCCCTCGACGCGAAGCCGAAGCGATCACGAGACCTCAGGCGGCTGCGCAACATCGAAGGGAACCCCGAGGTGGCCGTCCTGGTGGACGAGTACCACGACGACTGGTCCCGGCTGTGGTGGTGCCGTCTCGACGGCCGCGCCCGTGTCGTCTCGGACGGCGAAAGATTCGAAATCGGGCTCCAAAGGCTGGCCGAGAAGTATCGGCAGTATCGTGATGACCCGCCGGCCGGCCCCGTGATCGTCGTCGACGTGACCGCGGTGTCCGGTTGGAGCGCTGCGATCGAGGGGAGAGGCTGATGGCCTTGCCGGACCTGATTCCGCTCGAAGTCCTGCATGGGAACCCGACGAAGCTGACTCCCCAGATATCACCGGACGGGACACGAATGGCATACATCGCGCCGGTGGACGGCGTCCTCAACGTCTGGGTGGGAACGATCGGGAAAGACGACTATGCACCGGTCACGCAGGACACCGACCGAGGGATCCAGGCCTACGGCTGGACAAACGACAACCGCCACCTGCTCTACATCCAGGATCAGGCCGGCGACGAGAACTGGCGCGTCTATACCGTCGACCTCGAGGACGGATCCATCGTCGACAGGACGCCGTTCGAAGGCGTTCACGCGCTCGTCCTCGGCGGGCGCAAGCAACACCCCAACGAGCTCCTCATCGGACTCAACAAGGACAACCCGCAGCTCCACGACGTCTATCACCTCGATCTGGCAACGGGTGAGTTGCGCAAGGTTGCGGAGAACCCGGGCTTTGCCGGCTGGGTTCCCGACTTCCACCTCAAGGTGCGCGGAGCGCTCGCCCCGCAAGAGGACGGGGGATTCACGCTCCTCGTGAGGGACGACGAGGAGGGCGATTGGCGTCCGCTCGTCACGTTCGAGTCCGACGACGCGATGGGGAGCCGGCCGATCGGATTCACACGCGACGGTGACGGCCTGTTTCTTTGCAGCTCGGTCGGCGCCAACGCGGCACGGCTCGTGCGCATGAACATCGCGGACGGCCATACCGAAGTGATCGCCGAGGATCCGACCTACGACGTCGTATCGGCGACCCTCGACCTGGATACTCGCGAGCCGCAGCTGGCGGCCGTTCAGAAGGAGCGGCTCGAATGGATCGTCCTCGATCCGTCGATCTCCGAGGACGTCGCCGCCGTGCGCCAGATCCACACGGGCGACTTCGGCGTCATCGGGCGCGACCATGCCGACCGAATCTGGCTCGTGTCCTTCAACGACGACGCCGGCCCGGTGAAGTTCTACGCGTTCGATCGGGAAACCAAGTCGTCGACATTCCTGTTCGACCATCGTCCGGATCTCAACGACTACACGCTGGCTCCGATGGAGCCCTTCAGCATCAAGGCACGAGACGGACTCGAGCTCAACGGATACGTGAGCTTCCCCGTCGGTATAACACGCGCCGGGCTCCCGACGGTGCTGAACGTCCACGGCGGGCCGTGGCACCGGGACGCATGGGGCTTCGATCCCGAAGTCCAATGGCTCGCCAACCGCGGTTACCTCTGTGCGCAGGTGAACTTCCGCGGATCGACCGGCTACGGCAAGGAGTTCGTCAACGCCGGCGATCGCGAGTGGGGCGGGAGGATGCACGACGATCTCGTCGACACCGTCAACTGGCTGATCGACCAGGGATATGCGGACCCGAAGCGCGTCGCGGTCTTCGGGTGGTCCTACGGCGGATACTCGGCCCTCGTCGGCGCCACGTTCACACCCGAGCTGTTCGCGTGCGCCGTCGCCGGTGTCGGCCCGTCCAATCTCAAGACCTTCATCGAGACGGTGCCGCCGTATTGGCAGCCGGAGATCAAGATGCTCCACAAGCGCGTGGGGAACCCGGAGATCGATGAAGAGTTCCTGTGGGCGCGCTCACCACTGGCGAAGGTCGACAACATCAGCATTCCGCTCTTCATCGCGCACGGCGCGAACGACCCGCGAGTGAAGCTCTCGGAGACCGAGCAGATCGTCCAAGCGATGGAAGCGAAGGGCATCGCACACGAGCTCATGGTCATGGACGACGAAGGCCACGGCTTCGCCAAGCCTCAGAACCGGCTGACGTTCTACCGAGCTGCCGAGCGCTTCCTCGCGGAGCACCTCGGTGGCCGCGTGGAGGAGTAGCTGCCGATGTCCGACCCCATCGTCTACGTCGACAGGTCGCAGATCCGCGCCGGGAAGATCGACGAAGTGAAGGCGGCGATGAAGGAACTGACCGAGTTCGCGGACGCAAACGAGCCCCAACTCATCTCCTATGGCTTCTTCCTCGCCGAAGATGAAACGCGAATGACTTGCATCGCCGTCCATCCCGATTCGGCGTCGCTCGGGTTTCATATGGACGTCGCGGGTCCCGTGTTTCGGAAGTTCAGAGGGCTCATCGACATGGAGAGAATCGACGTTTACGGTCCTGTGCACGGCGAGCTCATCGACGTCGTGAAGCAAAAGGCGGAGATGCTCGGGAGGGGGAATGTGATCATTCATCACCGCCACGTCGGGTTCTCCCGGTTCGCAGATTAGAGCTCCGTTACCGGCTCGGCTCCCGGCCCGGACGGCAGCGGCTCCAAGTCGACCGGCACGGGCGTGCCGGCGGATGGGCGAACCACATCCCGAGCGAAGAACGGCAGCGCCAGTGCCTGCAGGATGCCGGACGTGACGAGCGCCGCCGGAATCGACACCAGACGGCCGATCAGGCCGAGCGGGAACCCGGACGCGATCTCACCGATTGAGTGGCTTTGTCCTTCCAATGAGATCACCGTTGCCCGAACGGCGGGACTCGAGTGCCGCACGATCCACACGACGATCGTCGGGTGGAGGACGTTCCGGCAGATGCGGACCGCCCAATAGGCGCCGACCGCGAGCGCAAAGGCAGGCGCAAGACCGAACACGGCCGACCCTCCGGCAATGCCGGCGATCAGTACAACGGCGGTCGTCGCCAGTGCGCGATCGCTCTCGCGCTCGACGAACCGCCGTGAATAGCCGAGTGCCGCAACGCTGAGCGCCGTCGCCACACCGCCGACGATGGCAAACCAGTAGAGCTGCGAGATCGACCCGAGGCCCGGGAGCTCGAAGTCCGTGTAGAGATGCGCCTCCCAAAGCCGGTCCAGACCCTCGCTCGCCGCACCTGTGAGAAAGGTCGCGCCGAGGATGAGCAGCAGCACCCGATTGCGCCGGACGGCCGTCGCCCCGGCCCGGAAGGTCGATGTCACCGCGGCGAGCCGGCTCGCGTGCTCGCCGCGGACGAATCCCGTCTCGCGCATGAGTGCGATGAGCAAAACACCGAGCGCGACGTGTGATGCACCTGCCACAAGGATCGGGATGTTGAGCCCGACGGTCGCGAGCCCGGCGCCGACAAACCCACCGACGATCACAAACACGAGGTTCGATTGCTGTCCGCGCACGATCGCCCGACCCGCCGCCTTGTCGCCGATCTCGCCGGCGACCCACGCTTCCGAGGCGCCCGAGAAGAACGTCCACCCCGAACCGAGCATCGCCTGCGCGAGCATGATCGGCCACAGGGCGGCGATCGACCCCTCGAGGAGCCACCCGGCTCCCATGACGAAAGCGCCGATGATGCACGACAGGCGCCGGCTGTACACGTCGGCGACGACGCCTGTCGGGACTTCGCTGACGAAATAGGCGACCTCGAGCGCCGTCCCGGCCAGCACGAGCTCGAGGGGGCCGAAGCCGGCTTGCTCGATGCGATAGATGGGCGCCGTGACGATCAGGCCCAGCCCGAGGCCGCGGACTCCCTCGAGCATCAGATACACGTGATAGGGATTCATCGGACCGGGGGCCCTGCACCCCCCGGCGGGACCGGGGGCGCAGCGCCCCCCGGACCCCCCGCGTCCCACGAATTAGCTTCGCTCATTCGTGCAGGTCAGAGGCCGAAATTGTCTCCGGACGTGTCGGTCGCGGCTCCTATGATGCCTGCGTGCTGGATCTGGTTGCTGTGGCCGGTCAACTCAGGCGTATGGGAGCGGGCCTGGCCTCGCTCGCCCAGGAGACCGCGCCGCGCCTCGCCCAAGCCCTCGCGGCATGGGAGCGCGCCGCCGCCATGGGCCCCGCCCTGCGCGACCGTGTCCTGCAGGCCAGGACGAGCTGGCTGGTTGCCGAGCCGCTCGAAGCGCTGGCCGCCTATCCGATCGAGCCGATCACCGACTACCGCGTCGTCGCCGCCGACGGGTCCCAGATCATGCCCGACCGTCACGAGCACCTTTCGTGCTTCCTCGTCAACGTCGGCGTCGTCGACATCTCCTATCCGGACGCGACGGCCACACTCGGCTCCCGTCCCGAGATCTTCTGGGCACCCGAGGACGTTTACCCGCTCGTCGGCGGTATCCGCCAGGAAGCCGACCCGCGTGTCGTCGGCGCGCGACGCTTCGCGGCGGAGTGCGACACGCTTCGCGACGCACTTTCGCCGGATCAGACGAAAACGATCGCGCTCGTCGACGGAACGCTGTTGCTGTGGTGGCTCGACCCCGAGCCCGACCGCTTGCGCGCACTCGGGCCCGACGACCTGAAGACCCAGACGTTCGAAGCGTATGCCTCCTTTGCCAAGACGGCGGCCGACACGGGTGCGCTGGCCGGCGGATATCTGTCTTCGCCGCGCACGACCGACGTCGTCTCGATGCTCAAGGTCGTCATGTGCACGGAGGACCCCGTGGACTGCGACCGCTGCCCGTACGACGCCGGGGCGAAGAGCTGGCACGCGCAGTTGGAGATCACCGGCGCATCGCTGCTCCCGGTGCCGAGCAAGCCGTGCGAAGAGGCCGACCCGGTGAGCGATGCCGCGCTGCACTGGTCGCTCCTCGCAGCGGGGGAGCGCTCGGCCCGGTTCCGCTCTCACGCGAAGATCGCCAATGCATACGACGCACCGATCGATTTCGTCTACGTCAACGTCGGACGCGAGATCGCGCGCCTCGAATTCCCGGCATGGACGACCCCGAGAGGACTGGCCACGCTGTGCGGCGCGGTCATCGACCAGTGCGAGAAGGGGATGGGGTACCCGGTCGCCCTCAGCGAAGCACACGAGCAGGCGGTCGTCCGGGCAGGTGACCGGCGCGCGTTCGTCGATCTCGTTCGTCGTCAGGGAGTGTCACGGCCCAGCGCCAAACTGGCGCTCAAGCGAGCGAGCGTTCTCTAGCTGCGCGCTCGGCCACGTCGCAGCGGAGCAGAGACGCAGGAGGCTCAATGGCAACGCATCCGAAGAGCTTGGATCCGCAGCCTGCGCGGCTCGGCGAGATCGTCGAAGCGTCGACGACCCGGCTACGGGCGGTCGCGCCGCGCACGTTTTCGGCTCCCTCGTTCGGCTCCTTCGTAAAGACGTCGGACGGCTCCCGCACGACCTACGGGGTCGTCGCACATGTCGAGCACGCATCTGTCGATCCGTCCCGCAAGGCCATCCCGCTCGGCCGGTCGTGGGACGAGCTCGAGCGTGAGCAGCCGCAGGTGCTCGACCTGCTGACAACGGAGTTCGACGCGATGTGTGTTGCCTTCGCCGACGACAGCGGCGGCATCCGCCCGTACCTTCCTCCGGTGCCGCCCCGCGTGCACGATTTCGTCACGGCTTGCGAGCCACCCGAGATCATCGAGCTGACCGAAGACCTGTCGTTCATCCGGACGCTTGCCGCCACCGGGCTCCCGGTCGCCGCCGAGCTCGTCGCAGCGTCCATCAGAGATGCCGCCTCACACCGCACCGATCTGCGTGCGTTCCTCATCCGGGCCGGACGCGAAGTCGCCGACCTCTACCGCCAGGACTACGAGCAAGCCAGCGCGATCATTCGGCGCTTCGGTCTGGATGCGGCCGCGGCCCCGAAGAAGAGGGCGAAGTCCCGATGAGCCGGGTGATGCGCGACGCCGAGGCGCTGGCTGCGCTCGACGCCGAGCTGGGCGGCCGCGCCCTGGCCCGCGTCATCCGCGGAAGTCTGCTCGACGGCATCGAAGCGCGTCTGGGCGACGAGGTCTCGGTCGAAGACGTCCGCGTCGGCAGGTTCGTCGTCGTCGAAGGCGCGCGGCACAGGTTCTTCTCGGCGATCCACAACGTTCGGCTTGCGAACACCAACGAGGACGTGTTGCTGCGTCCTCCGGAGGACGGCTTCGTCCAGGAGATCCTGCGCGGCACGAACACCTACGCGACGATCGACCTTCGCCCGAAGCTCCTGTGGGAGCGAGGCGAGGAGGGCGTCCGGCCGGTCAAGACGATCCCGCCGCACTTCGCGACGGTGCGCGAGGCCACGGATGCCGATGTGGGTCTCGTCTTCGGCACCGAGGGACGCACATCCTTGGCCGTCGGCACGCCGCTCGACATGACCTCCGACGTCTGTGTCGATCTCGAGCGGTTCGTCGAGCGCTCCAACGCCGTCTTCGGCAAGACCGGCACCGGAAAGTCCTTTTTGACGAGGATGCTCCTGGCCGGAGTGATCCGAAGCGAAGTTGCGTCGGTGCTGGTGTTCGACATGGCCAACGAGTACGGCATGTGGTCGACCGACGAGGAGACGAAGAAGAAGGCTCCGGCCCTGAAGGAGATGTTCGGCTCCCGTGTCTTGATCTTCTCGGCCGACCCCGAGTCCTCCCGGCGCCGCAGCGTGACCCCCGACTACGAGGTGCAGATCGCGTTGTCCGACATCGAGGTCGGCGATCTGCGGCTGTTGAGCGCGGAGCTGAACCTCTCGGACGCCCAGATTCGCGACATGGGAGAGCTCGAGGACCGCTGGGGCCCGGATTGGCTCGCGATGCTTCTCGATCACCAGGAGGCGGGCACGCTCGACGACGTGATCGAGGACCTTCCCGTGCACGCGCAGTCGGTGAAGGCGCTCGCTCGGAACTTGCGCACCGTCGACCGGCTCCCGTTCGTCCGGCGCAAGGTCACCGATAACTCAGCCGACCGGATCCTCGACGCGCTGCTCAACAATCGGCACGTCGTGGTCGAGTTCGGGAGCCAGAAGTTCCTCGCCTACATGCTCGTGTCCTCGATTCTTACGCGGCGGATCCACGCGCGCTGGATGGAGGAGAAAGAGAAGGCAACCGCGGCCGGACGGCCCGCGTTCCCGCCTCAGCTCGTGATCACGCTCGAGGAAGCGCACAAGTTCTTGTCATCCGAGGCTGCCGATCAGACGATCTTCGGCACGATCGCCCGGGAGATGCGCAAGTACAACGTGACGCTTCTCGTCGTCGACCAGCGGCCGTCCGGCATCGACGAAGAGATTCGCTCGCAGCTCGGCACCCGTGTCGTCGGTGCGCTCGATGACGATCGCGACCAGAGCTCGGTGCTCGAAGGCGTCCCGGATGCACGCGCGCTGCGCGTTCTGATCAACAACCTCGAGCCGAAGCGGCAGGTGTTGCTCGGCGGTTACGCGATGTCGATGCCCATCGTCGTCGAAGTGCGCGACTACTACGCCTTCGCGAAGTCGATGCGCCGCGCAGCTTCATCCGAACCACAGCCGACGACCGACGTCGACCTCTGGGAGCGCTAGCGCTTCCGCTTCGCCCGGGCCTTCGCGACGCTCCGCCACGTGAACAGCAGCGCAATGGCGACGGCCTGGGCGCCCAGGATCACCCGGTTCAGATCGAGTGCCGGCCGCCAGGAGACGTCGTCGCCGCGCACAACGTACACACCCGACGGCTTCGCCATGAGGCCGAGGCCGGCTCCGGCTCCGCCGTGCTCCGGACTGTTGTCTCCGCCTCCGCCCGCGCCGCCCGCGAAGCTCGCGGCGGGAATGATCGTCACTCCGTTGCGTTCGTACGGCTCACCGAACACGCGCTTCACGGTCAGCGCGTCCCGGGCGCCGGAGATCAGCTCCTGCACGTCCATCGCCACCTCCCTCGTCGTCTGCCAATCTTGATGATCATGAAAGCGCGGCTCCCGGTAGCGGTTGCCCTGCTTGTCCTCCTCGCGTCCGCTTGCTCATCGGACGGCGGCGTCCACGTTCGGCTCAAGGAGTACTCGATCGAAGGTCCCGCCGGCGCACCCGGCGGGCCGGTCACCTTCCGGATCGACAACGACGGCCGGATCGACCACGAGTTCGATGTGATCCGAACGGATCGCCTCCCGCAGGACCTCCCGGTCAAGGACGCGAGCGTCCAGACCGGTGCCCCCGGCGTCGAGCTCGTCGGCAAGACTGCGCGGATCAAGGCGGGCTCATCGGCCACGCTCGTCGTTCGGCTCCGCGCCGGCGCATACGTGTTCATCTGCAACGTACCCGGGCACTACCAGTCGGGGATGCGGACGGCATTTCAGGCCCTCTGACCTGCGCCTTTCCTCGGTGCTGTCCTTCGCGGTCCATACCCTGAGGTCGTGGACGCACTCCGCCTATTGCACTTTGCCGACCTGCACCTCGGCGTTGAGGCTCTCGGCCGCCCGAACTCGTCGAGCGGCCTGAATCAACGCATCCACGACGTCTGCGACCGGCTCGACGAGGTGTGCGCGACCGTCGAGCAGGACGGCGTTCACGCGGTCTTGTTCGCCGGAGACGCATTCATGAACCCGCGTCCGTCACCGACGCTCCAGAAGCTTTTCGCCGAGCGAATCCGCCGGATCGTCGACGCGGGCGCGGGGGTCTTCTTGCTCGTGGGGAACCACGACCTGCCCAAGATGGCCGGCATCGCGCACCCGCACTCCATCTACACAGCGCTGGATGTCGACGGTGTCGTCGTCGGGGACCGTGCCAAGGTGTACGGCGTCCGGGCCGGTGATCTCGAGCTGCAGGTCGCCGCCCTGCCGCATTTCTCACGGGCGCAGGTGACGGCGCAGCTCCCCGAAGGAACGGATCCAGCCGTGCACATCGAGCAGCAGCTCAGCGAGCGCATACGAGCCGTCGGCCGGCAGATCGATCCGGCCCTCCCGTCGGTCTTTGCCGGTCATTGTCACGTCAGCAATGCGCAGATCGGCGCCGGACAGACGCTCTTCAACGTGTCCGACGTCGAGGTCTCACTCTCGACGCTGACGACCGATCAGCCGTTCCCGTACTACGCACTCGGCCACGTCCACGGCCGGCAGGTCCTCCTCGACGATCCGTTCGTCGCATACAGCGGCTCCCTCGAGCGTGTCGACTTCGGCGAGGGCGACGAGTTCGTCGTCACGAACCGCGCCGTCACGCACAAGCGGGCCGACCCGAAGGGCTTGTTTCGATTCGACCTCGTTCATGACGCCGGGAGCTGGCGACTCGCCGGCGCGCCCGAGTTCAGACCCGTCGACGCCCGGCGCTTCATCACGCTGCGTATGGGCCGGCTGGGAGCTGAGGATCCCATGGCCGACCTCGAGCGATACATCGTCCGCGCGCGCGACGCCGGGTTCGATGCGCACGATGCGTTCGTATGTCTGGCGGGAACGATCGACGCTGCCGATCGCCGCCGCGTGACGTCCTCCGCTGCGCGATCTCTACTCGAAGAAGCGTACGACGTCCGGCTCGCACTCGATGTGGCCGATCACGCCGTGGTTCGCGACCCGCGGTTTGCCGAGCGGATGTCGGAGCTCGAAGCCCTCGAGCGTTACGTCGAGACGCGGGACGACTGGGCCGACGATCGCGATGAGCTGCTTCGCCTCGGCCGCGAGCTCGTCTCGGAGGTCATCGGATAGCGAATGATCCCGCACAAGCTCACGATTCGCGACTTTCTGTCCTACGCCGATCCGGACCCGATCGAGTTCTCCGGCTTCGACATCGCCTGTCTTACGGGTGAGAACGGGGCCGGGAAGTCGGCGATCCTGGACGCCATCACATGGGCGCTTTTCGGCGCCGCTCGCGGCTGCGAGGGCGGACAGAACCAGGATCGCCTGATCCGCGACGGCTGCGATGAGGCGTCCGTCGACTTCGAGTTCGTCCTGAACGGGTCGACATTCCGCGTCGTGCGGCGCCGCGCGCGCAGCGGACGCAGCGAGCTGCGCTTCCTCGTTGCCGCCGGGGACGACTGGACGAACCTCGCGGCCGAGACGCTGCGCGAGACCGACACGGCGATTACTTCGCTGCTGCGGATGGATTACAAGACCTTCACGGCGTCCGCCTTCTTCGTCCAGGGCAGGGCCGAGGACTTCCTCGCCCGGATGCGTCCCGAGGAGCGCAAGGAGGTCTTCGCGCGGCTGCTCGACCTCGGCGTGTACGAACGCCTCGAGGAGAACGCCCGGGGAAAAGCGCGCGACGCCGAGGTGCGCCGGAAAGAGCACGCACGCCGCGCCGAAGAGCTCGCGCAGAGCGCCGGCGACGCCGACGCGATCGAGCAGGCCGTCTCCAGCGCCCGGCACGCGGCGGCGGAGGCACGGGAGCTCGTCCACCGCTGCTCGGCCGATGTCGAAGCCCGTCGCACGATGCTCGGAGAGCTCGAGAAGATCGACGCTCGCCTCGAGTCCGAGCGGAACGCGCTCGAGGAGATGCAAAGGGGCCTGGCCGGGCTCCAGAAGTCGATCGACGAACGGACGGCCGAGCTTGCATCCCTCGACAAGCTCCTCGCAAAAACCGATGAGGTCCGCGGTACGACGGCGGAGATGGAGTCGCTCGTCGGGAAGGAAAAGGACGCCCGCACGGCGCAGAAGGCGGCGTTCGAGCTGGAGAAGCAACGAACGGCCGCGGCCGGGCGCATCGAAGCCGAGCGCAAGGTCATCCACGCTCGCGTGAGCCAAACCAAGCGCGCGATCACGACGGCGCGCGGTGAGCTGAACGATCTCACCAAGCGGAACAAGCAGTTGCTGCGCGCCGACGAGGCGCTGGAGAACAGCAAGGATCCGCGTCCCGTCATCGAGGAGACGCGGCGCGCAGCGGAGGAACAACGTGCGGCCGAAGCGCGATGCGTCGAGCAGCTGGCTTCCATCGAGCGGACACAAGCCGAGCTCGATGAACGAGCGGCGCTTCTCGTCCGCGGGGAAGGGGAGTGTCCGGTGTGCGGAGGGCGCCTCGACGCAGCGCATCGGCAACGAGTGGCGCTCGAGATCACCGAGCAGCTCTCGGAGCTCAAGCGTGAGCGCCAAAAAGCGAGGGCCGTGCGGGATACCGCGAGAAAAGAAGCCGAACGCTGCATGGAGGAGCTCAAGCGATTGGACGGCGTCGCGCGAGAGCGTGAGCAACTGATCGCCTCACGCGACACGCTGCGCGTACGTCTCGAGCGACTCCCGAAACTCACCGAAGAGCTGGTCGCCCTCGAAAGCTCACTCGCCTCAGACGAGAACAGCCTTGCCCGGGAGTCGTTTGCCGAAGAGCTCCGTGCAGAGGTCGTCCGGCTCGATACCCAGATCGCGGCGACCTACGATGCCGCGGCGCACGAGCGGCTCCGCAACCGCATGAGGGACCTCGAGCCCTACGCGGAGCTGGCCGGGCGCATCGCCGAGGGCTCGGCGCGCCGGACGGCCGTCCAGCGAGAGCTCGGCGAGCTCGGCGAGCGCCGCGAGCAGGCGCTCGCGGCCGCGGAGGATCGGCGGGCCCGGGTCGAGGAGATCGCCGCGCAGCTGACCGGGCTCCCGGAGGCGCGCAGCGAGCTCGAGGCGGCCGTCGGACGGCAGATGCTCGCCGCCGAGCAATGCTCGGCCGCAGACAATGATGTCGCACGGCTTACGGAGCGCCTGGAGGCCGCCAGGAAGGTGGCCGACGAGGCGGCGGCGGCGTCCCGCTGTGAGCGCGACGCGGCCGCCGAGCACCGTCGATTCCAGCGCCTGACGCAGGCCTTCGGTCGCGGCGGCATTCCCGACCTCATCATCGACAACGCCCGGCCCGGGCTCGAGGACGACGCGAACGCCATTCTCGGCCGCCTCACCGATTACGAGATGAGCGTGCATTTCGAGATGCAGCGGGAAATGAAGTCGGGAAAGGCGAAAGAGACGTTCGACGTGCTCGTCTCCCACGAGGGCGGCGTCCGCGACTACGCGATGTTCTCCGGAGGCGAGGCCTTCCGGATCGCCTTCGCCGTCCGTCTGGCCCTCTCGAAGCTCCTCACGAACCGCGCCGGTGCGCGGCTGGAGACCCTGGTCATCGACGAGGGGTTCGGCACTCAGGACCCAGAAGGGCGGGAACGGCTGGTCGAGGCCGTGGGTCAGGCTCGCCGCGAGTTCGCGAAGATCCTCGTCATCACCCATCTCGACGACCTCAAGGACCTGTTCGGCGCCCAGATCCATGTATCCAAAGACGCCCACCGAGGGTCGGTCGTTCGCGTCGTCGAGCGCTAGCCCTCGGGAATAACTCCGTAGCTTCCGGGTTCCGCTTGACACCTTGTGGTACCGTTTCGCCGCTCTGGGTGAGGTGATTGGGGGACGATGGCCGCTAAAGACGAAGACGACCAGCAGAGTTCATCCTCTGAGAACGGCGCCGTCGAGACGAGCGTCGGCGACCTCGAGGAGTTCCTTCAGCGCAAGGAGCGCCGCGGCGCGGTGCGAGCCGAGGAGGTCGACGACGAGGAGGCCCTGCTCGAGGCCATGGAGGAGCGCGAGGGGCGGGGGACTGAGTCTCTGACGGTCAAGGTCGTCCCCGAACAGCCCGACGAGTTCACCTGCCGCCGGTGCTTTCTGGTGAAGCACCGCTCCCAGCTCCGGGACCGCAAGCGCCAGCTCTGCACGGACTGCGCCTGAGCCGTTTGCCGTTCACGCGGGCGTTCGCGCGCTGCGCCTCCGAACCCCCCTCAAGACGCCAAACGGGCCGGAGGGGAAGGGGGGCCCGGCCCGTTCGGCGACAAATCTCACGGCTGTAACTACACGGGTAGCTTACACGGGTCGGGCGACACTTGGCCAGACCTCATGTCTACAATCCTCATCCGTGGGGTTCGATCCGTACCGCCGCATCCGTCGCGCCCGGATGACCAGGCGCGGCGATCTGATCTTCCTCGGAGCCTTCCTGGCCCTGACCGTCGGATTGATCGTTTGGGCGCTGTGGTGATCTAGCGATCGGGGCAGTCGTAGGAGATGTTCCCGCACACGCGAGCGGGGCCGCGCCGCGGCCGCCGGTGCGGTGTGGGGGAGGGCTCCGATCCGTAGTCCGACTGATAGGTCTGATACTGGGGCTCTCGCTGCGAGGCGTACTGGTCCCGATTCCGGCTCGGCCGATAGCGCGCAGCAGTCACGAACGTCCGGTTCGGGCCGAGCACCAGATCCTCCGGGACGCCGTCGCTGATGGACGGCACCTGATCGGGGTGCTCGCGTTGGATCTCGTCTCGCGCAAAGCCAAATGCGCTCTCGACGGAGTACGGAGCGTGTCCCTCGAGCATGCCGCGCCGCACCATGTGTATGAATAGGAACGAGCCGGCTTCGCCCAGCTGGTAGGACCGATCGTTGGCCGACGACGAGAAGGTCGCGATGCGGTTGGGCCCGACGATCCCCGGCAATGCGTATCCGCCGGCGTAACAGGTCGGCAATGCCGTCCAGAGGCGTCCACGAACCGCACCGAGATGCGACGCCAGCTCGTGCGCCGAGATCCGGCCGCCCTCGGCCGTCGCAAGCGCATTGGTGCCGCCGGATCGGCGCGTGTGCGTCGCGATGGCGAAGACTGCGATGCCCGATGCCGGTGTTCGCTCGGCCAGCGAACGCAGCGCACCGAGAATCGCGGGGCGCGTCGCCTGCCCCTCGAGCAGCATTGTGATGTTCTCCTCGCGGAACCCGTAGCCGACGAGTGCGGCGTGCACGTGCCGCGCATCGGTGATCGAGCCGGGAAGTGGAGGAGTGCCTTGCGCGTGGTTGATCCCCACGATCACGGCGTTTCTGCTTGCGACCGGCACGTAGCGAGAGCTGATGTACCGCACGTAGGCGTGCGTCGATCGCGTCCGGCTGGGGGCGGGAAGCACCCGCTCTGAACGCGTCTGCGCAAGCGTCGGGAATGCGCGCCCGGATGTGAAGTAGGGACCGAGCGTCGCGGCCGCGCCAGTCGGACCGGACGGCGACACAGGATAAAGGAGGACGACCGCAAGCACGGTCGACACGACTTGCCCGGCCCTTCCCCACATGCTCGAGGCGTTTGATAACGGATATCAGAGGCCCGTGGCAAACCGGTTCCCGGAAAAGGAGAAGGGGCCCTTGCGGGCCCCTTCTCACGTCTGGTTTGACGTCTTGCGCTACTTCACGCGGCGGCGGCGGATGAAGGCCGCGATACCGAGCGCCGCTGCGGACAGTGCCGCTCCGGCCGCCGGCGTCGCAACGCCTCCGGCACCCGTGACCGCCAGCGGGATCGCGATGTCGACCGGGACCGACAACCCTGTGAGGTTGAGGCCCGCCACTGCGAGCCCGGCGGCATCCTCGCCGGAGCAATTGGCGAGCTTGCCCGTTGCCTCGGCGATGTCACGGATGATTCCGCCTGTCGTTGCCGCTTGGAGCTTGATAGTCACGGTCTTCTTTTGATGTTTCGCGATGTTCCCGAGCTCCCAGACAACGTCCGCAGTTCGGATGTTGCCCGTCGGCAAGCTCGGGCTCTTGGGAGCCGGGTTGCCGTCGAGGAGCTTGAAGTCAGGGTCGCCTTCGAGCTGCCGGATGCGGTCGGTGAGGACGACACCCGTGAGGTCGCAGTCGAAGGAGTTCTCGACCGTGATGGTGATCGTCGACGTGTTCCCCTCGGAGCCGATGTTGATCGACCGCGGGTTCGCCGTCTTCGCCACCGGGATCGGGCAGTTCACGCCGCCCACCGGGACCTCGGCGCTGACCTCCATGTGGCCGACGCGGAGCTCCGCGAGCTTCGTCTCGGTGTCGGGCGCGAGAAGCCGGATGCGGAGCACGTCCACCGCACCAACCGCCTTCGTGCCGTTGGCCGCAACCTCGGGGCTCGAGTCCGGGTCGGGGAATGCAGCCGGAGCCGTCAGCTTGCGCGGTTGCTCGGCGATGCTGATGTTCACCAGCGGATCACCGGGAATCGTCAGACCCTGGTCGCCGAGAAGGTCCTCGAAGTTCAGACCGACGATCGGCGCACCGTCGCCGCCGAGGATCCGGAGGATGCTCGTCAGGCCGCCGGCAATACCGCCGGTCTGTACGTCGCCGGTGCCGTAGTCGATCTTCGCGCCGCCGGACTTGCCGAGCGCAGTTGCGCGAAGCACCCATTCACCGAGGAGCTCGATGGTGAGCAGCCGCGGCGTTTCCTCCGGACCGGGTGTGTCGGTCTGCAGAAGCGTGACAGGGGCGATCGTCTGGCGAACCTCCGACATCAGACCGAAGTTGTTCGGTGCTCCCGTCGGAACCATGCGTGTGCGTGATGCCGCTTGCGAAACGGAACGGCGCGCCGTCTGGTCGTCGAGCGCGACGAGAGCGCCGTCCATCTGGGGTGCCGAGTCGTTCCCGCCGGTGTCGACGAGCTCGACGTCGGCGGCGTAACCGAGACCGCGCGAGATGTCGTCGCCGAGCACGCACACTTCGGGAATGAGACCGCCGTCCTGTGCGTTCGCGAGAGCTTGTCCGCGAACGACCGAGGCATAGGCAAGAGGATCGCCTTCGACGGCGATCTCTTCGGTGGCCGGCTCGCTGTTGTCCGGCGGAGCGGTCTGTTCGGCCTTGCCGGCGAGGATCAACTGGTTGTCCTCATCTGGAGGCTGCGCGACCGTCTGAGCGAGTCCGACCTCGAGGCCGGTGCCGCGCGCGTAGCTGAACTTGTTGCCGACATCCCCTTGAAGGAGCCGGCTCATCTCGTTCAGCTTCGGGCCGTTGACGCCGTCGGCGTCGGCGTCGGCGACGGCGCTCGAAAAGGCAACCTCGCTGTCGACCAGTCGGGTGCCACCAGACTCGGCCGCACTCAGATGGGCGACCGTCCCCGTGGCGAAGCCACGAAGATTGATCGGAGCGCCGACGGCATACGTCTGCGCGGCGACCGACGGGACCCAGCTGAGCAACATCGCCACGGCGAGCAGCCCTGCACCGATCGGTCCCGCCCGCCGCACATGACTTCGGGTACTACGCATCGACGTACCTCCTGTTGGACTCACCCTGAACACAAACGGGGGAGCGGCCTACCGAAGAGGCCGCCTGCCCCACCTCTGCGCTGGACGTCATGGAACCTCCGCCCTCGGAGGCGCTCCGCGCGCCCTGCGCAACGTTACCGTGCGCCATCTGCAGATACAAGCCAAGTGCCTCCACTTATGGCAGCGCTTTTGGGGCTTACCAGAGCAACGATGCCCGCCAGAGCCGAGTTACGCGTCCGACCTGCGGATATGTGTTTTCCCCGGCCCTGACCAGCCCAAACCCCTAAACGCCCATAATCCTCGTTCTGTTAACCAGATGGACCAAAGAGAAGCCCACCAGGTCATCCGGTGGGCTCCCCTTCCAAACGGGTTGCTGGAGGTCTAGACCGCAGAAACTGCGCCGGCCGGCTCGGCCGGAACGGAAACCGTCTCACGGGCGGCATCCGTGACGCGCTCGACGGCGCCCTGGAGCTCCTCGTAGACGCGGCCCAGAGCGATCCCGAACACGCCCTGGCCTTTCTGCAGCAGATCCACGATCTCGCTACCCGAGGTGGCCGCGTAGATCGACGAGCCGTCGGACATGAGCGTCACGTTCTCGAGAGGCGTCTTCAATTCGTCTGCGATGTAGCGGATCGCCTTCCGGATCTTCGGAAGGCTGACCCCGGCGTCCAACAGGTTTCGGATCACGCGGAGGTGGACGAGATCCAGGAACGAGTACAGACGCTGCGTTCCGGAGCCCTTCGCCTCCTTGAGGCCGGGCTTCACAAGGCCCGTCCGGGCCCAGTAGTCGAGCTGCCGATAGCTGATCCCGACGATCGAACAGGCCTGCGGCCCCCGAAAGCCCTGCTCCATTGCGTCCGCCCCCTCTCCTTGTCTGAGGTGAGAACTACACCCGGAGGATTCCCGGACCTATGAGCTTGCCCCATGTCACGCCGGGAGTCAACGGTCATAACCCCCTGCGGGCATCGGGTAGGCACGAGCTCGAGGGGGGTACCCGGACGGGGATGGCCTACCCCCCCGGGGTAGGTGGGACACCGCCGGGGGTAGGAGCGAGCATGCGAAAAAGGCCGGAAATACGGGGTTTTTGCGCGAAGCGCTGGAGCTACTTGAAGTCTTCCGGCGAGACCTGCTCGAGGAACTCCCGGAAGCGCTCGACTTCCTTCTCGGCGTCGGGCTCCTGGTCGTCCTTTACCTCGATCGAGGCCTCTTCGATGACGTCCTCGTTGGCGAAGACCGGGAGCTCCATACGCACGGCCAGAGCCAGCGCGTCCGACGGCCGGCTGGAGACGGCTACGGCTGCCCCGTTCTGGGACATTTGGATCTCCGCGTAGAAGGTGCCGTCCCGGAGCTCGGTGATGACGATCCGCTCGACGGACACGCCGAGGCCCTGGAGCAGATCTCGCATGAGGTCGTGCGTCATCGGACGGGCCGTCTCGATTCCCTGCATCCCGAGCGCGATTGCGGTGGCCTCGACCGGCCCGATCCAGATCGGAAGGTAACGCTCCCCTTCCTTTTCCTTGAGCAGGACGATGGGCTGGTTCGTGGGAAGCTCGACGCGGACGCCGACCAACTGAAGCTCGATCACTTCCTCACCACCCCAGTCGGACCACTGCTGCAGGCAGGGTACAACCCTACCCCGCAGTTACGACGAACGCGCTCTGCGCACTTAAACGAGCGGCTCGACGGCGTCGCGCAAGAGCGCGCGGACGAGCTTTCCGCCGACACGAAGCAGTTCGCGAATCTTCTCCTGTGCCGCCTTGCGCGCTTCGGGATTGCGCTGACGGGACAGCGGTATCGCCATCTGCTCGGCGAGATCGGCTTGTCTGTCGGCTGCGACGCGGAAGACGCGCAAGTGTCTCGGCTCCAGACCCAGATCGAGCAGCGCGCGGCACAGCTTTGCGGCTTCCAAGTCGTGCTCGTCGAACCGGATGACCGTCTCCCCGGGCTCCCCTCCCTCGAGCTCCTCGCGAAGGTGCGTCGGATCGAGGAGGCGGTAGGACGTCAGCTCGTCGACGTCCTGCGGCGTTAATCCGCTCGCGCTCGCAAGCTCAGTGATCGACATGGATACGCCGGTCGCCAGACCAGCCGACGGCGGATCGTCGTCGCGTTCGAGCGACTCCAGCGCGAGACGCGGTTGTGCCTCGGCTTGCGGTGCGTTCTCGAGATCGTCGAGCCGCTCGCGAATGACCTTGAGCGGGAGAAAGTGATCGCGCTGCAGCTTCAGGATGAAGCGCAACCGCTCGATGTCTTCTTCCGTGAATTTGCGGTATCCGGACGACGTCCGCTCCGGGTCGATCAAACCTTCGCTCTCGAGGAACCGGATCTTCGACACCGTGACGTCGGGGAACGTGTCCTTGAGAACGTTGAGGACCTCTCCAATCGAGAAGTACGGCCGTCCTGCGTCCAAGGCCACCAGCGTCAACCTTTCGCCAGAAAGAGCAGCCGGAACTTGCCGATCTGGAGCTCGTCTCCAGAGCTGAGCTCGCTCGAGTCGACGCGTGAGCGGTTCACATAGGTCCCGTTGAGCGAGCCGAGATCCGAGACGGCATATGCGGTTCCGTCGCGGCGCAGCTCGGCGTGCCGGCGCGACACGGTGATGTCGTTCAGGAAGATGTCCGAGTCACGGTGCCGCCCCACCGTCACGAGGTCACGGTCGAGCGTGAAGATCGTCCCGGCGGCCGGGCCCCGACGAACGATCAGGCACGCCTGTCCCGGCTCGAGCTCGCGAAGATGCGCCTCCTCCTCGGCCTCGACCTCGATGGGCGGAAGCGTCGACGTCGCCTCTGCTTCGACCGAGCCCATAGGCGACCCACAGCGCGAACAAAAGTTCGCGTTGGCTTCGTTCAGGTGATCACAGTTCGGGCAGCGCATGGGTCTCCCGCGTTTTTCGGACTCTCAATGTAGGGAAGAACGTTAAACCGGTCAACGTGGGGAAAACAGTGTGATCAGCGTGGCGGGCGGAGCTAAACCGGGGCTTTAGGCTTCGCCAGCTCGAGGGGGACGCTACGCATCATCCTTCAAGCTTTCGACGAGCTCTTCGTAGGACGAGGCGTCCATCAGCCCGTCGAGCTCGGCGGGGTCGTCCGGGCGGATGGCGACGAGCCACCCTTCCCCGTACGGGTCTTCGTTGACGAGCTCGGGCCCCGAGATGACCTCTTCGTTGCGCTCGGTGATCTCGCCCGTCACCGGCGCGAAGAGGTCCGACACGGCTTTTGGCGATTGGATCTCGCCCAGCGGCGCCTCGGCCGTCACGCGGGTGCCGACGTCCGGCAGCTCGACGTAGACAACGTCGCCGAGGGCGTCCTGTGCGTAGTCGGTAATGCCCACGCGGACGACCTGCCCCTCGAGGCGGGCCCACTCATGCTCCGACGTGTAACGGAGATCCTCCGGTACCTGATCCGTCATTTGGCCGGGGAAGTTTCGCCCCTCGAACCCTCCGCGTATCGCATGAGCACGCTCATGCGACTAACGTACGAATCACCCGGAGCTGTGTGCCAGCCAGCGCCCGTGCCTTGCCGTCGGCGTCCGACTCCGCCCACACGTGGACGACCGGCTGCTCCGGGTCGGGCAACACGAGAACCCAGTCGCTGCCGTGGTAGATCTTCACCCCGTCGATCAGCTCGAGCCGGTCGCCCGACGCCCGCTCGACGACCTCGCGCATGACCGTGCCCTTCTGGTCCCACGGACACGGAACCTGCTCGTGCACCACGAAGACCGGCGGGAGTGGATCGATGAGCGACGACAGCGGCTCGTCGGACTGCGCCCGGAATTCGAGGACTTTGGCGAGTGCGGCGATGCCGTCGGGAGCCGGCAGAAAGTCGGGGAAGATCAGCGCTCCCTCCGGGCTCCCGGCCAGCGCGACGTCTCCGAGCAGGGCGGCTTCCATCAGCGCGGCCGGCGAGTCCTTCGTCCAGCGCACGCGATGACCGCCGTCCTGCGCGATGCGAGCAACTTCGCGAGACGTGGTCACCGGCAGTGCAATCGCTCCTTCTCCGCGAAGCATCGAAACGGCGAGGAGCAGCAATGCCACACCGTCGAGCATGGTTCCGTTGTCGTCGACGAGGAAGATCCGCTCACCGACCGGATCGAAGAGCGCCCCGAAGTCGGACCCCGACACCGTAACGAGATCCGACAGCCGGGCTTGGTGCTCCGCCACCTGCTCGTCGGAGAGCATTGCCCGCGTCTCGTCGATGATCGAGTTCACCGCCAGCACTTCACAGTCGAGACGGCCGAGGAAGCCCGGAAGCACGAGGCCCGTCGAGCCGAAGCCGTAATCCAAGACGAGCTTCAGGCGGGCCGACCGGATCTTCTCGGCGTCGACGATCGCGAGCAGCCCTTCGGTGTAGTAGTCGACCTCGCGCGGCGGGTAGTGCAGCTCGCCGATCTCACCGGGATACGCGCGCCTGATCTCTTCGCGGTAGAACGTCCGCTCGACTCTTCGGAGCCGTCCGGGGTCGATGTCGGTGCCCTCGTCGTCGATGAACGTGATCGAGATCGCTTGCGGGTCGTGAGGCGAGGTCCGCAGCGCGATCCCGCCGTGCGAGTGGCGCGTCCGCACGTAGTAGCGCGAGACCGGCAGCGGCGCGAGCTCGAGGTCGTGACAGTGGATGCCCGAAAGGTTGAGACCCGAGACGACCGCGCGCTTGAGTGCCCTCGCCGCTCGCGTCGAGTCGCGTGACGTCGTCACGATCGAGCCCTTCTTGAGCGTCGAGCCGTACGACATCGCTATGCGGACGGCGGTCTCCGGCGTGATATCGACATTGATCAGGCCGGTGACCCCCTGGGCGCCGAAGAGCGTCCGGACGCCTCGCGATTCCCAGATGATCGACTGGGTCACCAGCGCACGCGCCTCGACTGTCTTGAACGGATAGATGCGCACGTTGGGGTTGATGACGGCGTCGTTGCCGATCGAGCAGTCGTCGCCGACGACGACACCTTCATCGAGGCGCGCACCGCGCCGAATGTCGCAATTCTTCCCGACGATGCATCCGCGGAGGTTGGACATCTGGCCGATGTACGCGTTGTCGTGGACGACGGCGCGGTGCAGGAACGCACCGTCCTTCACGACGACGTTCGCGCCCAGCACAGTGAATTCGCGGAGGTGCGCGCCTTGCTCGATGCGGCAGTTCTCACCGATGACGGCGGGGCCGTCG
>DASQWC010000103.1:0-15046 GCA_035640475.1 Actinomycetota bacterium
CCCGCCGAACCGCAGGAAGTTGTACCCGAGCATGAGCGCGACCGGCCCGACGACACCGACTCCGAGACGAACGAGCCTGCGCGGATTGCGAACGGCGACAGCGAAACCGATGAGTGCCAGGATCGCCGGGGGCCGGGACAGGGCGGCGAGCCCGACGAACAGGCCGACCAGCCACAACCGCTGCGGACCGAAGTACTCGTTCAGTGCGAGAAACAGAAAGAGGACACTCGCGAGGGCCGCGACTCCCCACGTGTGACCGGTCTTCGACTCGAACCAGATGGTCGTCCCCAGAACGGGAAACATCCACCCGAGCACCCGGTCGCGGCCGTCCAACCCGATGCGCGTCGCCAGGCTCCACGCCGCGACGGAGATGCCGCCGCCGAGCAGCGCCGCGAAATGGCGCAAGTTGAAGTCCGGGCCGAAGATCGCAACGAACGGCGTCAGGAGGATTGCCGGAAGGACGCCTTGATGTGAGTACCGGTGCCCTTTCCATGTGACGAGCTCGAGCCACGGCTCTTCGTCGATCAGATAGAGCTTGCCGTGAAGGAACGAGTCGGCGAGGCGAACGTACTGGTTGTAGATCTGCGGGCCCGGCTCCCGGGAAAGCTCGTAGACGGCGAATGCGAAGACACCGGCCACAATCGGCCAGCGGATTCGCGGGTCGGTCCAGATTCGGCTGAAGCCGCGAAGACGTCTCAGGAAACCTCGGCGAGCACCTCGTCGGGGACGTCGAAGTTCGTGAACACTTCTTGAACGTCGTCCAGCTCTTCCAGCGCGTCCATCAATCGCAGAACCGGGCCGGCTCCTTCCGCATCAAGGGGGACGGTCGACTGCGGCAGCATCGTCAGCTCGGCGCTGTCGATCGGCAGGCCCGCCGCGGCGAGTGCGTCGCGGACGCGCATCAGATCCTTCGCCTCGGTCACGACCTGAAAACGGTCGTCCTCCTGCCTGATGTCGTCCGCCCCGGCCTCGGCGGCCGCGCTCAGGACCTCATCCTCGGGGGCGCTCTCGCCGAGAACGATGAGCCCGGAGCGAGTGAACATCCACGCAACCGAGCCAGGCTCCCCCAGGTTCGCGCCGGCCCTCGTGAACGTCGTCCGGACGTCTGAACCCGTTCGGTTGCGGTTCTCGGTCAGGGTCTCGACGAGGACGGCCACACCGCCGGGTGCGTAGCCCTCGTAGAGCACGCGCTCGTAGCGGACGTCCTCACCGAGCTCACCCGCGCCCCGCTTCGCGGCCCGCTCGATCGTCTCGGCCGGAACGCGGTAGGACTTCGCGCGATCGACGGCTGCAGCCAGCGTCATGTCGTTCTGCGGGTTCGATGTGTTCCCTTCGCGCGCCGCGATCTCGATGCCGCGGATGAGCTTTGCGAAGAGCTTCCCGCGCCGGGCGTCGACGACCGCCTTCTTGTGCTTGATCTGCGCCCATTTGGAATGTCCGGCCATGGTCAGCTCGTGGCGACGAGAATGCACTGCGGCGTGCGCATGTGCAGGCGTCCATTGTAGGTCTGCGGTTGGTAGACGCCGCCGATCTCATTGGGGATGTCGCGCAGCATCTGCAGCGCGTGCTCCCGGCGATCGGCCGGACAATCGACACGATCGAGCCAGTCCTCGACGTCGTGCGTTTGGTACACGACGTCGGTGTCGCGAACCGTGAACCCGGCTCCCTCTGCGATCGCCCGCCACTCGCTCGGACTGCGTGCTCGTTCGTGTGTGGGATCGCGCCAGCGCTCCAGCTCGTTGTGCCACTGCTCCCAGCCGTCCGGGGGTGACTGGTCGGCGAGAGCGAACACGCCGCCCTTCTTGAGAGTTCGACGCGCTTCGGCCGCCCACGCCGCCGCGTCGGCGAATTGGTGCGGCGCGCGATGGGCCACGACCGCATCCAGGGAGCCGTCGGCAAACGGGAGTGACTCGGCCCACGCCTCTACGGATCGGGGCGAGCCTGCGAGACGGCGTTCACGCCAGCCGGCGCGGCCGCCGAGGAGCATCTCGTGGGTTGGGTCCGACATGATCACCCGGCACCCCGCGCGGGCGAACGCGAACCCCGCATAGCCCGCGCCGGAAGCGACGTCAAGAACCAGCGACCCGGTCGGCAACGCACACAGTTCGACGAGCCGGCGAAGCGATTCGCGGTCCTCGGCGCCGGCGCCTTCCTGCACGAACGCTTCGGCGTAACGTCCCCAGGTCTCGCGAATCTCGCTCATTCCGAGGCCTCGAGCAGGAGTCTGTGCAGCCCACTCTCGCCGGCAAGCTCCGGGTGAAAGGTAGCGGCTATCACGTTCCCCTCGCGGATGACGACCGGCCCGCCGCGGCTCTCCGCTAGGACGCGAACGTCCGGCCCGACTGCTTCGATCACGGGAGCCCGGATGAAGACGGCGTGAACGGAGCCGACGCCCTCGACGTCGACGTCGTCCTCGAAGCTGTCGACCTGGCGCCCGTAGGCGTTGCGGTGAATCGTCGCATCGAGGACGCCGATCTTCGGCCACTTGTCTTCCATCGGTCCACCGACCACGGTGCGCGCCAGCAGGATCGCGCCGGCGCATGTGCCGAGCACCGGCATGCCGTCCTCGATGCGCTTTCGCAGCGGCTCGATCATTTCGTGCTCGCCGAGCATGAAGCCGATCGTCGTCGACTCTCCGCCGGGCAGGACGAGTGCGGGAACTCGATCAAGGTCCTCGGCCGTCCGGACCGGGACGACGCTCGCACCCAGATCCTTCAGGAGCTGTGCGTGCTCTCGAACGTCGCCCTGAAGCGCGAGGACGCCGACGTTCACTTTTCCGGGGGCGCTTCGCCCCCCGGACCCCCCGGCACTCGCATGAGCGAACTCATGCGACTACCAGCCGCGATCCTGCAGACGCGTCTCGAGTGCAGCGATCTCCCGTCCGCGCATGGCCTCTCCGAGTCCTCGCGTTGCGCGTGCGACGGCGTCCGGATCCTCGAAGTACGTCGTTGCCTCGACGATCGCTCGCGCGCGGGCGGCCGGATCCTCGCTCTTGAAGATGCCCGACCCGACGAACACGCCTTCGCATCCGAGCTGCATCATCAGCGCCGCGTCGGCCGGCGTCGCGAGTCCGCCGGCAGCGAAGTTCACGACCGGAAGCTTGCCCGTGCCGGCGACTTCCTGCACGAGCTCCAGCGGTGCGCGAAGCTCCTTCGCCGCGGCGGCGAGCTCGTCGGGGCGAAGCGTCGTCAGGCGGCGAATCTCACTCGAGACCGAGCGCATGTGACGAACCGCCTCGACCACGTTGCCGGTGCCGGCCTCTCCTTTCGTGCGGATCATTGCGGCTCCCTCAGAGATACGACGGAGCGCTTCGCCGAGGTCGGTCGCACCACACACAAAAGGAACCTTGAACGCCCACTTGTCGATGTGGTGCGCCTCGTCGGCCGGCGTGAGCACCTCCGACTCGTCGATGAAGTCGACGCCGACCGCTTCGAGCACCTGTGCCTCGACGAAGTGTCCGATGCGGGCCTTGGCCATGACGGGGATGGTGACGGCCTCCATGATCTCCTCGACCTTCCGGAGATCGGCCATGCGGGCAACGCCGCCCTCGGCCCTGATATCGGCGGGAACTCGCTCGAGAGCCATGACGGATACGGCGCCCGCGTCCTCTGCGATCTTCGCCTGCTCGGAAGTGGTGACGTCCATGATGACGCCGCCCTTGAGCATCTCTGCGAGACCACGTTTGACGCGGACCGTGCCACGCTCCATCAACGCCTCCTCGTTCGGGACCCGACCACCATCGTACGGGCTACATTTCGCCGACGAGCCCGGCTCGCTTCTGTACGTCGTCGCGTGCCGCAGTTCGCGGGACGAACCACAACCCGTCGGCGACCCGAAAGCCTGTGGGAGACCCGCCCGAGGTCTCGAGAGCCTCGACGATCCCGGGCGGATAGCGGGTGAGCATCGCCGCGGCCACGTCGGCGCGGTGCTCGCGATCTGCCGGGATGAAAAACGAGCGGCCCAGGCGGAGCGCGAGCGCGACGGGCAGCAACGGGAGCGCCAACGCGCAGCCGGCGCCCGCGCGCCGGAACAGCAGCTCGGGACCGGCCGAAAGCACCAAGAACAGCGAAGCGACGGCGGCATCGCCGTCACGGAGATGGATGACCTCGTGCGCGAGCATGCCCTCGAGCGCAAGCTCGTCCATCTCCTCACTCGCGCTCGTGAGAACGATCGAGCGCTTGCGCAACGAGAGCGAGATCGCGTTGGATTCGGCTCCCGGTGCGACGAGGACATCTGGAGGCGGCACTCCGGCCGATCGGGCTTCGGCCGCCGCCAGCCGGTGGAGGCGCGTCGGTTCACCCGGCCGCGCACGTAGCGCTCGCCTGAGCCAGGCATCGCCGAACTCACGCGCGACGAGGAAATAGACGACGCCGATGCCGGCGACAACTGGAAACACGACCCAGCGTCCGCTGGCCGCGCCAATCAACAGTCCTTCCAAGGCGCACAGACCGAAGAACGACACGAGCAGGATCTCGAGACGCCGCCGGCTCGCGCGGCGAGCGAGACTCGGCTCGAGCGCGAGGGGCGTCGGAGCGCCGATGTCCTTCCGTCGCACGACCGGCGGGTGCTCCAGCGTCATTCGTTCCGGCCGGCGCCATCGGCGGCGCGTGAACTTGTTCGCCATCTAGCCCTCGATCTGTGCGCGCAAACGGTCGATCCCTCGATCGAGCGCTTGCAACAGCTCGGCGTGAAGCTCGCGCGTACATGCTACGAGCGTCGACAGCGTGTAGCCGGCACCCGACCCGACGAGCGGACGAGCATCGAGGTCGCCGCCTCCGGCGTCGGTTGCCGGACAGCCCGCCTCGCGGCAGATCAAGAGCGCAGCCGCGATGTCGTACGGATTGTTGTTCAGGACGGCGCCGTCCGCGATTCGTTGGAACATCGGCCGTGTGGCCGGAATGTCATCGATCAGGCGCTGGCCGTGGTCCACGTAGGCGTCGAACCTGCCGGCGACCACGCCGGTCATCGCATAGGTCGCCGAACCGAGATCGAACGTTCCGCCGCTGACACCGCTGGCGTCGATCAGCTCCTCGAGCACAATCGTCGACGGTATCGCGGGGCGTCCGCGAAGACCGTAGACCCAGAACGAGCCGGCGACCTTCGTGCGGTTGGAGGGCGTCGGAGGCCGCGTCTCGCCGCGCGCGATGATCCGGGCGCCCTTGCCTCGTTTTGCGCGGAAGAGCGTCCCGCTCTTGATCTCGAACACTACGCCGTCACTGACGTCCCCGAGCGTCGCGTTCTCGTCGAACGGCGCTTCGGCGACCGAGACGCAGGCGGCCTCGAGCCCGGCTCCCGCGGGACGGGTCCCGTCGATCGGATCGACGACGAAGAGACGCTTCGGCTTGCCCCGGACGACCAGACCGCGGTCCTCCGTGTACCAGGCAAGGTCCTCGCCGGCGGACTCCAGCACACGCTCGGCCGCCCGTTCGGCGATGACATCGATGCCGAACGTCGGGTCGCCGCCCACCGAGGTTCCCTCGGTCCCCCGCGTTTCCGGACGGCCGAGATGCGGCAGCACGGCGGCGCGCACGGCCGTCGCGATGTCGAGCGCGACGTCCATCAGCCTGCCACTCGCTCGTAGACGCGCAGCGTCTGATCCGCGATGTGCGCCCAGTCGAACTTCCGCGCTTGCTCCGCGCCGCGCGCGGCGATGCGGGAGCGTTCGTCGTCGTCGTCGAGCAACCGGCCCAGCGCGTCCGCCCACGCTCTTGAATCGCCGGCCGGCACATAGACGGGAGCGTCGCCGCCGGCGAAGCGGTAGCCGGGGATGTCGGAGGCGAGCACTGCCGACCCGCCGGCGAGGCCCTCCAGAACCACGATGCCGAAGGACTCCCGGCCCAGTGACGCGCAGCACACCACGTCCGCAGCGCGGTGCAGGGACATGAGTCGTTCACGTGAGACCGGGCCGAGACAATGCACCCGCTCACCCCGACCGGCTTCCGGGCCGGCCGGAACCCACACCAGATGCACGTCGTCACGCGTTGCAGCGGCGGCCGCGAACGCGTCCAGAACCGTCTGATAACCCTTGCGAGGCTCCGGACGCCCGACGAACAGCACGACACGTGCCAGCGAGGACGCCCACGGATCCGGCTCGGCGGCCTCGAAGGCCTCCACGTCGACACCGTTGGGAACGATCTCCGGATCGACGCTCACGTAGCGGCGCACGAGGGTCCGCGCCTCCGGCGAGGCGGCCGTCGTCGCGTCGAGCCGTCGAGACAAACGCCGCAGCAGCGGCGCCGCAACCGCGTACGGCCAGAAGCGGTCGGCAGCCGCGTGGAACGTTCCGACGACGCGCGTGCCCTTGGGTCGGCGCAGCATCGCGAAGATCGACGCGGGAAGAAACGGCTCGTGTACGTGCACGACGTCGGCCGGATCGAGGCTGAGGTCGAAGCGGACGAGCATCAGCGGGTTGACGCCGAGCGGCGCGATCGAGCCGTTGGCGGGGATGCTCACCGCCCCGCCGAGCGACACCGTGCCGATGCCTTCGAGCGCCGGTTGCTTCCCGCGCAGCTCGGGACCGAAGAGGGTTACCTCGCAGCCCTTCTTCAGAAGAGCGCGCGCGAGCTCTCGCGCATGGTCCTGGACGCCGCCGGGCCGCGACATCGAGTAGGGACTGACGATCGCTATGTGCAAGTGGTCAGCCCCAATTATGGGGAGTCGCTTCGCTCCATCCAGCGGTAGTCGGGGTCGGACGGCCAGTTGGGTTGAAAGAGGTGCCACTGGCCGGGGTCCCGGCGGATGAGGTCCTCCATACGCCGAACGATCTCCTCCGAGATCACGCGAACCCGGTCGCCGTCGGGTTTGGCCGCCGCGACATCGATCGGGTCGAGCAGGACTGCGTGATACCGGCCCCCCCGGCGCTGGTACAGCGCGCCGACGACGATCGGGACGCCGGTGCGCAGCGCCAGCACGGCCGGCCCGCTCGGCAAGAACGTCTTCTCGCCGAAGAACTCGAGCTCGATGCCCGAACCGGCGATGTCGCGGTCGGCGATCAGTCCGGCGGCCGCACCGGATCGCAGCCCGCTCAACAACGTCCGCGCGGTTGAGCCCTTTCCCGCCGGCAGCACCTCGACGCCGACCGAGCGTCGCAGCGAGCAGAACATGTCGAAGAGCTCGGGTGGCGACAGCTCTTCGGCGACGGCGAGCATGCGCCATCCGTAGGACGCCAGCCAAGCACCGGCGACGTCGTAGCTGCCGATGTGGGGCGACACGAAGATCACGCCTCGCCCGGCGTCCAAGAACCGCGAGATGTTGTCGAGTCCTTCAACGGTCGTCCTGCGCTGGATCTCCTGCAGGCCCGGCTTCGGGAGGCGGAGCGCCTCCATCCAGTACCGCGCATAAGAACGGAAAGCTTGGTCGACGACGTGCTCGAGGTCGTCCGGACCGACGACCCGCGACAGATTTCTCCGCACGACCGCTCGCTGACTTGCATTGATTCGCGCGACCGCCGTGCCCGCGCCCTCCGCCGCGCCGAACAGCAACACATCGGGAATCGCTGACGCCGCGACGCTGCCGACGCGATAGAGGAGGTATGCGGGGTCGATCGCTGCGCTCAGCTCTCGGTCCGGCCTTGTCTCGAGACGTACACGAGCCGCTGGACGACGGTGACGATGCCGAGGACGGCAACGATCAGCAGCGCGATCTCGATGAGGCTCGAGGCGAAGGTGCTGAGGATCAGCCCGGCGTTGATCACGATCAAGCGCTCGGCCCGCTCCAGCAGCCCGACCTTGCAGTCGTACCCCAGCGACTCGGCCTTCGCGCGGATGTAGGAGGTCAGGACGGCGGCACCGTATCCGGCGAGGACGATTGCAAACAGCCACTCGTCGGATTTCCGGAAGTAGTACCACCCGAGCCCGGAGAAGACGAACGCGTCCGAGAACCGATCGGTAACCGAGTCGAGGAAGGCGCCGAAGCGAGAGGCCGTCCCGCGCACGCGCGCGACCGCTCCGTCGCAAAAGTCGAGGCAGCCCCCCGCCGTCATGATCAAGCCGCCCGCGAGGAACGCACCTTCGGCCATGCGCCAGGCCGCCACGCCGCTCAGGACGACCCCAAAGGCGGTGATCATGTTCGCCGTCAGGCCGAGGCGTGACAGCGTGCGTCCGGTCCAGTTGGAGAAGCCTTCTAGGGCCTCTCGGGCCCTGGCGTCGAGCACCAAAACCTCCGGGGTGCGGTTTGAAGGGTCCCCTTTATAATGACGCCCCCGTGAGGCAATACGAACCAGTCAACATCCGAAACGTGGCCCTGGTCGGCCACGGCGGTTCCGGGAAAACCATGCTCGCGGAAGCCCTCTTGTACGCGGCCGGTGCGACGACGCGGATGGGCAAGATCGAGGACGGAACCGCAACCACCGACTTCGAGCCCGAAGAGCACGCCCACCAGATCTCGGTCTCGCTGGGCATCGCGCCGATCGAGTGGAACGGGAACAAGATCAACGTCATCGACTGTCCCGGGTATGCCGATTTCGTCGGCGACGTAGTCTCGGCGCTCCGCGTCTGCGACGCTGCGATCTTCGTCGTATCGGCCGTCGATGGTGTCGAGGTTCAGCACGAGCTGATCTGGGACATGGTCGAGGACCTCGGCCTTCCCCGGCTGATCGTGATCAACAAGATGGACCGAGAGCGCGCGTCGTTCTCGAACACGCTGTCGCAGCTGCGCAACGCCTTCGGCACCAAGCCATTCCCACTCCAGATCCCGATCGGGGAGGAGCACAACTTCAATGGCGTCGTGGACCTGCTGAAGATGCAGGGATTCGCCTACGACCAGGCGACGCCCAAGGGCACCACCCAGGACATACCCGGCGACGTTCAATCCCAGGTCGACGAGTACCGCGGCCAGCTCGTCGAGGCCGCCGCCGAGGGCGACGACGCATTGCTCGAGAAGTACCTCGAAGAAGGCGACCTCGATGAGAAGGAGATCGCCTCCGGACTGTCGGGCGCCGTCGCCGCGGGGACAACGGCTCCGGTTCTGGTCTCATCAGCGACACATCTCGTCGGCATCGATCTCGTTGCCGACACGATCTGCTCGCTCGTCCCCTCACCGCTCGAACGTGCGGAGCTCACCGGCACATCCAAACCGGGAGCGGACGACGAAGTGACCCGCAAGCCGTCACCGTCGGAGCCGCTGTCGACGTTCGTCTTCAAGACCATCTCCGACCCGTACGTTGGAAAGATCTCGCTGTTCCGCGTTTTCTCCGGCTCCGTACGGCCCGATCATCATGCGCAGAACGCGACACGGAACTCCGACGAGCGAATTGCGCAAATCTTCTACTTCATCGGCAAAGAGCACGTGAATGCTCCGGAGATCGTCTGCGGCGATATCGGTGCCGTCTCCAAGCTCGCGCACACGCACACCGGCGACACCCTGAGCGACTCGAAAGCGCAGATCGTTCTCCCGCAGATCTCCTTCCCCGTACCCGTGCTGTCGGTCGCCGTCGCGCCGAAGTCACACGGCGACGAGGACAAGCTCATGTCCGCGCTCGCACGGCTGCTCGAAGAGGATCCTGTGCTCCGCGTCGAGCGCCGGGCCGAAACGCACCAGACCGTTGTGTCGGGTCTCGGCGAAGCGCACATCGGTGTCGTCCTCGAGCGCATGAAGCGGAAGTTCGGCGTCGAGATCGATCAGCTCCCGCTGCGCATCCCGTACCGCGAGACGATCAAGGGCAAAGCGCAATACGAGTCGCGCTACGTCAAACAATCGGGTGGGCGCGGCCAGTACGCGGTGGCGCACCTCGAGGTCGAGCCACAGCCGGAAGGCGGCGGTTACGAGTTCGTCAACAAGATCACCGGCGGCGCCATCCCGCAGAATTTCATTCCCTCCGTCGACAAGGGTGTGCGCGGAGCCCTGCAGGAGGGTGTGCTGGCCGGTTATCCGGTCGTCGACGTGAAGGTGACGCTGTACGACGGGAAGTTCCACACCGTCGACTCGTCGGACATGGCCTTCCAGATCGCCGGGTCGATCGGGTTCAAGGAAGCGGCGAAGCAGGCCGCGCTGACCTTGCTCGAGCCGATCATGGAAGTGGAGATCCGCGTTCCGGAGGCGATGCTCGGCGACATCATGGGCGACATCAACTCCAAGCGCGGACGGATTCTCGGCACCGAGCAAGACCGGCGCGGCTACCAGATCGTCCGGGCACAGGCGCCGCTTGCAGAGATGGCACGCTATGCAATCGATCTCCGCTCGATGACCGGGGGCCGCGGATCGTTCACGATGGAGCCGTCCCATTACGAGGAGGTCCCCCAGCACCTACAGTCCCACGTCATCGACGACGCCGAGAAGCAGAAGGCGGCCGCGAAGACCTAGCTCAGCAGCGGGCGAAGGCGTTCGTAGGTCTCGGCAAGCATCTCCGGCAGGACTTTCGCGTCGCCGACGACGGGCATGAAGTTCGTGTCGCCGCCCCAGCGCGGGACGACATGCAGGTGGAAGTGCCCGGGCACACCGGCCCCCGCAGCCTCTCCCAGGTTGATGCCGATGTTGAAGCCTTGCGGCTGGGACGCTTCTCGAAGTGCGGCAACCGCGCGGCGGGTCAGCGACCAGATCTCGTCCATCTCATCGTGCTCGAGGTCGTCCAGCTCGCCCGCGTGCCTGTTCGGCGCAACCATCAGATGTCCCGTGTTGTACGGGTAGAGGTTGAGGATCACGAACGCGCGGGAGCCGCGCGCGACAACGTAGAGGTCGTCGTCGCGCTCCGGCGGTGCCGCCGCTGCGTCGCACAAGAAACAGGTGTCGTGCCGCTCGGCCCCCTTGATGTACGCCATGCGCCAAGGTCTCCAGAGCCGCTCCACAGCCGCTAGACGTCCGCGCGCGAAGCCACGGCTTCCCGCGCCGACGTGATGAACTCGTCGAGCGGGACGCCGCGCGTGTCGGTGCCGTCGCGTGTTCGCACCGACACCGTTCCCGACTCGACTTCCTTCGGTCCAACGACGAGGAGCCACGGGATCTTCTCGAGCGTGCCGCGCCGCACCTTGTACTGCATCGTTTCGTTCGCGTCGTCGACGTCGACCCGGAACCCCTCCGAGCGCAGCCGGACGACCAAGTCGCCGACGGCAGCGTCTCGCATCTGAATCACGCGCATCTGGATCGGCGACAGCCAGGGCGGCAACGCCCCGGCCGTGTGCTCGAGATACACACCGAAGAACCGCTCGACCGATCCGTACAGCGCCCGGTGCACCATCACGGGACGGTGCGCCGTGTTGTCCTCGCCGATGTACTCGAGACCGAACTGCTCGGGTAGTGCGAAGTCGCATTGGATCGTCGTCAGCTGGTGCAGGCGGCCGAGCGCGTCCCGGTAGTCGAAGTCGATCTTGGGCCCGTAGAACGCGCCCTCACCTTCCTGGACGTCGTAGGAGAACGGTGATCCATCGAGAGCCTCGCGGAGAGCTTCCTCGGCCCGGCGCCACATGTCCGAGCTGCCGATGGCCTGCTTCGGATCGACGGTCGAGAGATGGACGACTGCGTCCTTCATGCCGAACACCGCATAGAAGTCGACGACGAAATCCATCACGCCCCGGATCTCGTCGACGAGCTGATCCGGCCGGCAGAAGATGTGCGAGTCGTCCTGTGTGAAGCCGCGCGGTCGGAAAATGCCGTGCAGCACGCCCGATCGCTCATGCCGGTACACCGTGCCGAGCTCGGACATCCGCAGGGGCAGGTCGCGGTACGAGCGCGTCTTCGACTTGAAGATCAGGACGTGGAACGGACAGTTCATCGGCTTGAGGTAGTACTCGCCCTCTTCTGCTTGCACGGGTGGGTACATGCTGTCGGCAAACTTGGCGAGGTGACCCGAGGTCTCCCACAGCGTCGAGCGGCCGATGTGCGGCGACGCGACGATCTCGTAGCCGCGCTCGATGTGGATGTCCCGCGAGAAGTCCTCGAGGATCTTGCGGATCATCCCGCCCTTCGGGTGCCACACGACGAGCCCGGCCCCCAGCTCTTGCGGGAACGAGAAGAGATCGAGGTCGCGTCCGAGCTTGCGGTGATCCCGGCGCTCGGCCTCCTCGAGACGGTGCAGGTAGTCCTCGAGCTCGGCCGGCGACGGCCAGGTCGTCCCGTACACCCGCTGGAGCTGCGGACGCTGCTCGTCACCGCGCCAGTAGGCGCCGGAGACACGCAGGAGCTTGAACGCGCCGATCTTCGACGTCGAGTCGACGTGGGGGCCGAGACACAAGTCCGTGAAGCTGCCGTCGTTTTTGTAGAGCGTGACCCGGTCGCCGACCTTGACTTGTCCCTCTTCGTCCCCGCCCTGGAGGATCTCCCGCTTGTAGGGCTGGTCGAACTCCGTGAACAGCCTGATCGCTTCTTCTCGTGTGATCTCTTCGCGGACGAACGGCTGATCGGCAGCGGCGATGTCGGCCATCTCGCGCTCGAGCGCCGCAAGGTCGTCCTCGTTGAGAGGGCGCGGAAGGTCGAAATCGTAATAGAAGCCGTCGACGATCGGCGGGCCGATCGCATACTTCGCGTCCGGGAACAGCCGCAGCATCGCCTGCGCAAGGACGTGCGCCGCCGAGTGGCGCATGACATCGAGCGAACGTGCGTCGGTCATCGTTGGACAGGAAGTCTAGCGGAGGGCTTTTTGTTACCCGAGCCGCTCACGCCATGCGGCGATCCATTGCTCCTCGGTCCAGTCGAGCGTGTCGGTGATCGCCTTCCGCACGTGGTAGTCGTCGTTGCCGGCAACAACTCGCGCGGACCCAAGCGCTTCGTAGAATCTGGCGAGCGCCTCGCGCCCGAACTTGTCGTCCAAGACCTGGATGGCCACTTGTGACTGGTCGTACATCCGGACGATGTCGTTCACCGGGCCGGTCGCGAAGCGGTCGTCGGACGGGAACTCGGTGGGCAGCGGTGGATCGCCCGCATGTGACGGCCGTCCCCCTTCGCCGCCGCCGAAGTTCGCCAGCCCCTCCTCGACCCAGACCGGAATGTGCGGTCCGGACGCCGGGCGCGTGATCGCGTGGATCAGCTCGTGTGCCAGGATCTCGAGCGTTCCCTCGGGGCTGTAGTTGCGCAGGTGCGAGAGGTGAATGAACACGCGGGGGCCGGTCGGCACCCAGCCGTTCTCCTGGTCGGCTCCCCCGCTGACGAACGCGACGAACTTTCCGAGGTCGAGCGTGGTGTGCATCATGTCGCCCAGCTCCTTGGTCGAGGCGGGGACGAGGACGACGTACCGCTCGTTGACCTGTCTCGGCCAGAACGACGTCGCCTTTGCGTACGCGCGCTCCGCGAGGTCGATCGCCGGACGCATCTCGTCGACGACCTCGGGATGCGTCAAGAGCACGAAGTGATCGCTCCGCAGCACGGAAACCGGGCCCGCATCCCACAGGTGGTAGGGCGAGAAGAACGCGATGACGTCGAGATCGCTCTTCGATGTCAATCGCCAGCCGTCGTACGGGTCACCCGATGCCGGGCCGTCGCGGACGAATGTGTAGGCGCCGTCCTCCTCGTAGGCGAGCGATTCGATGTCCAGAGCGGTCTTCTCGGTGACCTGGAAGGTCATCACCTCTTGGCCCGGGTATTGCGCGCGGACGCGGTGGTAGGCGAGGTTCCCGCTGAACTGCGTCGAAGGCTCGACGCGGAAGTCCTTGAAGGGCACATCCCGGGCGTTGTCGAAGGCACGCAGCTCCTTCTCGGCGAGCGCCGGTGCCAGCGTCCGTGCCAGCAGATCGCGGTTCTTCTGCTGGAATGCGCGTCCGTAGTCGCCGAGCAGCGTGCCGATCCCGTCGGGGATCTCGACGATGTGCGGCGCCTTCGTCGTTTGCGCGCGCGCGGCGACCGCCGGGAGCACGGCACAAAGCGTGAGGAGGGTGAGCAACCAGGCCGTGCGCCGCATCATGCGCTGGAGCGGGCGGCCCTCTTCTTGGCGACATTCGGGTTGTAGCAGCGGGCCTTCAATCCGAGCTGCTGGGGCGGGACGCACCGGTTCGACGACTCGCACAATGCTTCTTCGACGTCTCCGGCCAGCAGACGCCGCGGGAGATCGGGCTCGGCGTAGAACGGTCGTCCGATCCCAACGAGGTCGGCGTCGTCACGGTCGAGAATGTCGTTGATCTCGTCCAAACGCCTGATTCCCCCGACCGCAAAGACCGGAATCGACGCGACGCGTTTGGCGGCGGAGAAATACTTGCGGTTCCACACGGGCTTGAACGGGTAGTTGCGCGCGCCGGATCGGTAGCCCCAGCGCAGCACGGCCATCTTCACGCGAGAAGAGCCGAGCGCTTCCTCGAAACGCCGGCGGATCGAGTCGACCTCGAGGATGTCGCTCGGGTCTCCGCCGCGGCACAGCGAAGCATGCGGGAAGACCGACAGGCCGACGGGTGTGATCGCGTCGTAGCCGAACTGCTCGGCCAGGCGGCACAGCTCGATGCCGTCGTCCATTCTCGTGCGCGGCGCCAGGACCGGGGCGTCCTCGTCCATCGGGATCTTCACGGTGAGCGGGTAGTCCTCGCCGGCTTCCCGGCGGACCGCCTCGGCGATCACCTCGAGGATGCGCGCGCGGTTGCGGACGTTGCCTCCGAACTCGTCCGTGCGTCGGTTGTAGTACGGCGACAGGAACTGATGGACGAGCTTTGCGTTCGATGAGGCGACCTGCACACCGTCGTAGCCCGCCTCCCGAACCCAAGCCGCCGTCCGTCCGAAGGCGGCAGCAAGGTCGTGGACCTCCTCTGCGTTGAGGACGTGCACCGGCGTGCCGAACAGTGCCGGCTTTACGTGCATGCGGGGTCTGGACACCGCCATCAGCGGCTCGCGCCGCTGCTTCGCGTAGGTCTGGTGCCACCCCTCCATTGCGTAGATGCCGGCTTCGCCGATCTGGATGAAGATGCGTGCGCCCCACCGATGCACCGCTTCGGGAACCGGCTGCAGCGCGAGCGCTCGCTCGCGCGTGTTCACCAGGGTCATGCCCGGGGACGACCGGCCTTCCTCGGTCACGCAAGAATTGCCCTGGACGATCAGTCCGACGCCGGCCTGAGCATTCGGCTCGAAGGCTTCCGCATAGATCCGCGCTGCATCCTCACCCGAGCCGGCTCCCTCGAGCACGGGAGCGCGGTACAGGCGG
>DASQWC010000104.1:0-28864 GCA_035640475.1 Actinomycetota bacterium
TCGGCGGCCTTCTCGTCGACGGCGATGCCCGCCACTCGTGGGTCCCACAGCGCGCCGAATGCCCGCCGCCGTCCGGTTTCATCAAAGTTTGCGTCGCGCCGCACGAGCTCCGGCACCGCGACGACGAGGCCAACGTGATCGCCGACACGGACGCCGAAGTGTTTCGCGAGCCGCTCGTTGATGACGACCTCGTCGGGACCGAGCTCGGTGAGATCGGTTGTGCCGCTGCGCTCTCGCGGGAGCCCGAAGGCTCGCTCCTGGGAGTCGAGCCCGAGGAGCTGGGCCTGCTCGCGCCTGTCGCGATATGCCGTGGCAACCGCGGGGAGGATGAGCCGCGTCGTCCACGCTCGCGCCACGCCTTGACCCTCTCGTGCGACGAACGTCGCGGCGCTCTGGCTGAAGACGGCCTCGCCGGGCCGCGTGATTGCGACATCGACACCAGGCCACTGCGCACGGGCATCGGCAACGAACAGGGTCTCCAACGAGTCGGCGGCAACGAGCGCGCCCACCGTCGTGAGGCTCATCGCCGCCAGTCCGAGCACGACCAGCAGACCGCGCCCGGGCCGCCGCACGGCGCTGCGGATCCAGAGCCGCGCGAGCACGATCAGCCCGGCTCGATCGCGCCGTCGCGCATGGTCACTATGCGGTCGGACGACGACGCGACGTGCGCGTCGTGCGTAACGACGACGACCGTGCGGGACGACGCGACGGCGCGGCGGAGGAGCGCGACGATTTGCTCACCGGAAGCACTGTCGAGGGCGCCGGTCGGCTCGTCGGCCCACAACACGTCCGGATCGGTCGAGAGTGCACGTGCGAGCGCGACGCGCTGTTGCTCGCCGACCGACAGGGAGGCGGGGAACTCGCCGTCTCGATCGGCCAGGCCGACTTGAAGCAGCATCTCGGTCGTCTTTCGGCGAATATCTTCCGCCTGATCACCGCGCAGCACGAGCGGCAGCTGGACGTTCTCCGCGACGGTCAGCGCGGGCAGCAGGTTGAGCGTCTGGAAGACGAAGGCGAAGCGCTCGGCCCGCAGGTCGCTGCGTGCATCGTCGTCGAGCGTTGCCAGATCGACGCCGTCGCACAGCACGCGTCCCTCGTCCGGCGTCGTCAGGCCGGACAGGCAACTCAACAGCGTCGACTTCCCGCTCCCGGACGGCCCGGTGATGGCGAGCAGCTCCGCCGGGCGGACGTCGATATCGACGCCGTCGAGCGCAACGACCCGCGGACCGTACGACTTCCGAAGACCTTCGGCGCGTACGACCGGCTCTGGCACCCTTTGGTGTCTAGACGACCCGGCGGCGGCGTGACAAGCCGACGATCACGAGCAGCAACATCCCGACGAGAAGACCCTCACGAGTCCCAAGCGTGAGACGCGATGCGCTCGCCGCCGTATTCGTCTCGACAGGGCCGAGCTCGGGCGTGCGGACCTTCGCGCCGAGGTAGTCGGCGGATGTCGCCGTGCAGCCCATGCACTTCAAGCGGCTGACGGCCGAGTTCGGGTTGTTGTAGAAGCCGGAGCCGTACTCCGCGATGTAGAGCGCGCCGTCCGGCCCGATCTCGGCGTCGATCGGACTGGTCGGGAGATTCGGGACCGCGCCGGCGAACGAGTTCGGCGCGTGGAAATGGAAGGACGTGATCTGCGCCGTGTCGAGCTTGCCCTTGTCGCCGATCGGGGCCGTCCAGAACACGCCGCGCATGAAGTCCCAGAAGATGAGCTTCCCCTGGAATGCGCCGTCGAGCTGTAAGGCGCCTTTGCCCGTGTAGCGGTAGGGCGGTCCCGACATGAGCGTGCGGGGGCCGAGACCCATTCCCGGGAACTCCTCCGACGGGCCGTAGGGGATGTAGATCGTCGCCGGCGTCATGCCTTTGCACGACAGTGGACCCTTCGACTCGCCGGAGGCGTAGTCGTAATCCATGTACGGCGTGTTGTTGCCGATGCAGCGCGGCCACCCGTGGTTCGTGCCGCCGCCGGGCGGAATGGTCTCCAGCTCGTCCATGCCGGCCGGTCCGCGATTGGGATCCGATCCGTACGCGTCGGGACCGACGTTGCCGACGTATACGGCACCGGTGACCGGGTCGTAGCCGATTCGATAGTCGCTGCGCAGGCCCATCGCGTAGACGTACGGGTTGTAGCGCTTGTCTCCGACGTGCGGGTTGTTCTTCGGGACGCCGCCGGTCGCGGTGAAGCGCAGGATCTTTCCGCGAAGATCGCGCGGATTGCCGGCCGTCCGGTCGGCGTCGAAGGCGCGCCGACCCTTGCGCTTGTCGCGCGGGTTGTACATGTCCTCACGCGGAGATGAGTCGTCGCCGACCGACAACAGGATCGTGCCGTCCTTCATCCACGTCATGTCGCCGCCGTAGTGGCAGCAGTGATCCCACTCGGCCGGGATCTCGAGAATCGTCTTGCGGCTCTTGAGATCAAGCTTGTCCTTGCGCAGGACGAACGTCGCGATGCGGAACTTGCCCTCTTGTGTCTTCGCCTTCCGGGAGCCGGGAACCGAATAGTGGACGTAGATCTTGCCGGTGCGCATGAAGTTGCGGTCCAACAGCAAGCCGTGCAGGCCGCCTTCTTCGAGCAGCTTGTCCGGGCAGGACGCGCAGGCGTTGCCGGCGACGGGAATGCGGCCCGACTCGATGAGTGTGCCGTCCTGGCGCCAGACCTTGATGGCTCCTTCGCGCTCGCCGATGATCACGCGTCCGTCGGGTGCGACCTCGATCTGCGTTGGATCGGCGACCTCCTGCGTGAGGACCTCTCGCTCGACCTTGAGCGGATCGATGTTGACCTGCGCACCGGCGACGCCGCCGAGCGCCGCGACGGCCAAGACGATGATCGTGACTGCTCCCACCCTGCGCATCGTGTTGCCCCTTTCGCCCACCCGATCCATCAGCACTTGTACGAGTACTCCATCCCGTGCAGCATGTCCCAGCCCAGTTTGGCGGCCTCCAAGCCCGTCGCTGCCGCGTCCTGTTCGATGATCAGCTCGGTCAGCCCGGGCTGCTTCGATTCCTTCGCAGCCCCGAACATGCGACGAAAGCCGTCGGGGCCGATTTCACCGGTGCCCGGATATGTTGGAAATCCGCCGCGCATGTCCTTCACATGGAACTGCCAGAAGCGGCCGGGAAACTTCTTCAACTGCGGGACGGGGTCGGTCACGGAGAAGCACCAGCCGAGATCGTTCTGAACGTGCACGTGCTTGGGATTCGTGTACTTCACGAGGATGTCGACCGGCCGGAGCTTGGGATCGTCGTCGACGGGCTGCCACTCCCCGCCGTGGCAGTGGTGCCCAATGTGCTTGATGCCTTCCTTGCGGGCAACGGCGCCGGCCTTGTTGAGCGTGCGTGCGTATGCGATCCAGTCCTTCTTCGTGTTGCCGCCGGCCGACTTGCTTGCGGCGTTGATGTAGATCTGCCCGACGGTAAGCGCGTCCTCGACGGTCGTCTTCCAGGCCGTGTCGTTGTAGGGATGACCGATCGTCATGTGTCCGGACGTGCACTTGATGCCGGCGTTGTCGCACGCCGTGCGAAAGTTGGCGGCCGTCACGGCGCTGCCGAATCCCGCGTGCTCGACCTTCGTGTAACCGATCTCGCGAAGCGCGGTCAGTGTCGCCTCCGGGCTCGCGTTGGCGAGCAGCAGCGTCGTAAACAGCTGGATGCTGATGTCGGTGTCCTTCACCGTAGCCGTGCACTGCTTCGCTGCGGCGACGCCGGCAAACGGGCGCGTCGCCACGAGTGCGGCGGCGGCTGCGCCGACGCCGAGCAGCCGCCGACGACTCAGGACGTGACCCAGGGCTTCATCCATGCCGTGCCTCCTTACAAGCCGTACGCAGCGACAAACGTTCCGCAGTTGATGAAGATCATGTGGTGGGCAATGGAGAGCCCGCCGCTCGGCCCGGAGTTGCATGCATTCCCGCCCTGATCAGTCGGTTCGAACTCGGCGAGCATCTCGCCGGAGTCGGCTTCCCACGCAGCAAGCCTGGAGTTGTTGATGCGCATCGTGTAGACGACGCCGTTCGCCAGGACGACCGGACGGTACGGCGTATAGAACTCGAGCGAGGTCGGCGCCATCCAGATCGTCTCGCCGGTGGCGGGGTCGATGGCATAAAGAATTCCCGGATTCGCGGTCACGTAGAGGCGGTTTCCGTCGTACGCGGCCATAGCCGAATTTCCGTCGAGTCGTGTCGCGACGTTGCTAACGCCGACCGTTCGCTTCCACGCCGATGTCATGGTGTCCGTCCACACGGCGTGGAACGTTCCAGATTTCTGCATCGCCACGAGCATCTGTCGTCCGTTCACGGTCAGCAGCGTCGGACCGGCACCAAAATCTGCGTCGAACGCGCCGGACTCCGTGATCCAGTCCTTGTCGCCCTTGTAATTGCCGAGAATCTCGCCGAACGTCTCCCTCGACCGGCGGACGTCGATCTTCAAGATCGAGTTGTCGTACTCCGCATCGGCGGCGGCTTCTTCGGCATTCGACGTCCCGACGTAGAGGTAGCCGTGCTTGTCGACGGCCGCGGTCGCCCAGATCCCCCCGCCGAGGTAGTCACTGTTCCCGGGATTCGTCGTCCGGATCTTTAGCGCCTTGCCGGTTGCTTCGTCGAAGATGCCGAAGCCGGGCCGCGAGCCGGGATCGAAGTCCGGGCCGGTTGTGAAGGTGACGTGCACTCCCTCGGCAACCTTCGGGGACGAGAGCTGCGAAGCGTCGTAGCCGAAGTACACGCGCTTGCTCTTCCATATCCGGCGGCCGGTCCGCGCGTCGTACGCGGCGCCGAAGGGCTTTCCGTCGCCGGCGCCATCTACGTGGACACGAGCCCCAGAGATCGTCGCGCCGAAGGGACAGTAGATCTGGAAGTAGTCGGATTCGGTGCAACCGGAGTCGTTGTCGGCTCTCCACACGAGCTCGCCCGTGAGGACGTCAATCGCGTTGAGCAGTCCTCCGCCCTGGGCGTACACGCAACTCCCGGAAACGGTCGGCGTCGACTGGCCCGGCATCACGTTCGTCGTGACCCATCGCAGCTTCAGCTCGCCCACGTTGTCCGGCGAGATCGATTTCTCTCTCGGCTGAATGTTGGTGTTGGCGTTGTTGCCGCCGACGGTGGGCCACTCACCGCCGCCGCCCCGGAGTGTCGTCGCACAGGTCTTCGGCGACGCGGCGAAAGCGGCCGGCGCGAGCAAGGCACTCATCACGAGCAGGACGAGCAGTATTCGAACCCTCCGCAAGCGAGCCTCCCCGCTCCCTTGTGCGCCGCTATCGAATCACTCGCGGCCGCAGCGTTTGGTACGCGACCTCGAGCCCGGTCTTGACCTTCTCTTCCGTCCCTCCCCAAACGGGGTCCTCGTGCTCAACCGACAGGACACCCTCGAACCCCTCTTCGTACATCGCATCGATCAGCCCGACCCAGTCGATCCCGCCGGGGCCCGGCACCCGGTAGCGCCACCATCCGACGTCCCACGGGTCTTCGCGCTCGACGGCTTTGCCCGGCCACCCGTACCGATTGCGCCGGTCCGCGAAAAGTTCGATGTCCTTGGCCTGAGCGTGGGGGATGCGGTCGACGTATGGGCGAAGTGCCGTGACCGGATCGATCCCCATCCAGACGAGATGGCTCGGGTCGTAGTTGAGATACAGGCCGATTCCGAACATCCACTCCCAGAGCTCGGGGGAGTAGGCGAGGTTGCCCGGATAGCCGTCCGGGTGCCAGCCCTCCATGACGCAGTTCTCGATGATGATCTTCACGTTGCGCGAGCCGGCATGGTCCACGAGCGGCTTGAAGACCTCCTCGGCCTCCGCGAGGTTCTCCTTGACCGACTTGGTCGGATCGCGGCCGACGAACGTACCGACCGTCTCGCAGCGCAGCAGTGCCGCCGCGTCGATGCAGGCGAGCACGTGCTCGTTGATGGCCTTCCGCTCCCGCGCGTCCGGGTGCAGATTGTTGTCGTAGAACGCGAGAGACGACAGCACGAGTTTGTTGTCGTCGAAGACCTTCCTGACGCGCTCGGCGTCGCCGTCGGTGAACGACTCGGCCTTGAGGTGGGTCGCAGTGAACGGCCGGTCGCCGAGATCGGGCCACGCCGCGACCTCGAGCGCCTCATATCCGGTCTTCGACGCCCACGCCGCGATGTCCTCCAGCGACTGGTTGGGCAGACACGCGGTCAGGAAGCCGAGCTTCACGTGCCGACCTCTACCGTGCGGCCCTCGGATGCGGAGCGCAGGACCGCGTCTGTGATGTGCGCTGCGCGAACGCCGTCGCGGAAGCGGGGAAGGCCGTCGTGTGCCTCACCGGTCGTGATCGTGGCGTAGGACTCCGTGACGAACGCATCGAAGCAATCGTGGTAGCCGAGCGGATGACCGGCGGGGAGTGTTGCATAGACGGCGGCATCCTTCGACAGCGTCTCCGGGGCCCGCGCGATCGCCGTTGCGCCGTCGCGCTGGCCGAACCACAGGGTCTCGGGATGTTCCTGATCGAACGCAACGGCGGCCTCGCTTCCGTCGATCTCGAACCACAGACGGTTCTTTCTGCCGGCGGAGATCTGACTCACGATCAGCGTTCCGATGGCGCCCCCGTCGGTTCGGAAGAGCAGAGTCGCTGCGTCCTCGGTCGAGACCTTCGTGCGTGTTGCGTTCTCTGCGTGTGAGAAGGCGGGTTGATGTTCCGCGAGCATGCGCTCCGCGAATGCTGTGAGAAGTTGCGCCGTTACGTGCGTGATGCGGTGTCCGGTAACGAACTCGATGAGGTCGCACCAGTGCGAGCCGATATCGGCGAACGCGCGCGATGCGCCCCCGAGCTCCGAGTCGACGCGCCAGTTGCCGTCCTCGTCGGAGTGCAGCCAGTCCTGCAGATAGTGACCGTGCACCAGGTGCACGTCGCCGATCCGGGCCGAGTCGATGCGCGCGCGTGCTTCGCGTACGGTGGGGTAGTAGCGGTACACGAAGGGGACGGTTGCTACGGTGCCGGCCTTTCGTGCGGCTGCTTCCATCTCGCGCGCAGTGGCCGCGTCGAGCGCCAGCGGCTTTTCGCAGATGACGTGCTTACCGGCTTCGAGTGCGGCGAGGGTGAGCGGCGCGTGCAGATAGTTCGGCGTGCAGATGTGCACGACGTCGATGTCCCCAGAGGTCACGAGCTCGTGTGCGGAGTCGAAGGAACGCACGGCACCGAGCTCGCCGGCGGCGATTGCGCCGCGCTCGGGGGTTGAAGCGGCAACCCCGACGAGTTCTGCCCCGGCGAGGCGCGCCGAGCGTGCGTGGACACGCCCAACGAAGCCGGTTCCTACGATCCCCGCCCGCAAGGGTTGCGGCATGTCGCAATCCTAGAGGGAAGTTTGTCCGTTTTGCAAGCACAAGTCACCCCTCGTCTGGCCGCTGGATGTGTAACTTTTGCCATTGACAACGCAAAAGTCGGTGTGCTTTAGTAACGCGTGATGCGGGAGGGGTGGAAGCTGCCGATTGGGCTGCCGACTGCCGGGACGATGCTCCGTCTCATCCGAGACGGCCTCGCGGCCACCCGCGCAGACCTCGTCGAGCTCACGGGACTCTCGAGATCCACCGTGTCACAACGAGTCGACGCGCTGATCTCGAGCCGCCTTGTTCGCGAAGTCTCCGAAGGACTCTCGACGGGCGGACGTCCGCCCGCGGTGCTCGCGTTCGATCAGGGTGCCGGCGTGATCCTCGCGGCCGATCTCGGTGCAACTCACTCGCGGATCGCCGTCACCGACCTCGGCGGCGTCGTGCTCTCGGAGACGACGGCCGACATGGACATCGCCGACGGACCCGCTGCCGTGCTCGATTGGCTCGACGAGAACTTCATGCGTCTGCTCGTCCAGGCACGGCGCAAACGAAATGAGGTGCGCGGCATCGGGATCGGCGTGCCCGGCCCGGTCGAGTTTGCCACCGGCCGGCCCGTCAGCCCGCCGATCATGCCGGGCTGGGACGGCTACCCGATTCCGGAACGCTTCGAAGGATTCAATGCGCCGGTTCTCGTCGACAACGACGTGAACATCATGGCGCTCGGGGAGCACTGGTCGAACTGGCGCGACTGCGAGCACCTCGTGTTCGTGAAGGTCGGAACCGGGATCGGCTGCGGGATCGTGGCCGATCGCCGGATACACCGTGGCGCCGAGGGCGCTGCAGGCGACATCGGACACATCCGCGTTACGGACGACCCCACTGCGGCGTGCTCGTGCGGAAACGTCGGATGCGTCGAGGCCATCGCCGGGGGCCGGGCACTCGCTCGGCAGCTGATGGAGCTCGGCGTCGAGGCACACGACAGCCGCGACGTCGTCACGCTAACGCGAGCCGGCAATCCACACGCCGTCCGTCTCGTCAGGCAGGCCGGACGGCTGCTGGGCGAGGTCTTGGCGTCGATCACGAACTTCTTCAATCCATCGGTGATCGTCATCTCGGGCGACATCGCGCACGCTCACGAGCAGCTGTTCGCCGGCGTCCGCGAAATCGTCTACCAGCGGTCGCTCCCCCTCGCGACGCGGCACCTTCGTATCGTGCGCAGCGAGCTCGACGACCGGGCCGGCGTGATCGGCGCGGCCGTCACAGCGATCGAGCACGTCTTCTCGCCGGAAGCCGTGGACGCGACGATCGCTTCTCGCGCCGCACAAGTTTCGACGGCATGACACCGCGAGCGACGAAGACACCCCGCAAACCGCTGCCCCGGAAGCGCGCGCCGGCGCCGCTTCTCGTCGTCAAGGGACTGACGAAGCGCTATCCGGGCGTTGTTGCGCTCGACGGCGTCGACTTCGACGTTCGGCCGGGCGAGGTCCACTGCCTGCTCGGGCAGAACGGCGCGGGCAAGTCGACGCTCATCAAGTGTGTCTCCGGCCTCGTTTCGCCGACGGCCGGCGAAGTAAAGCTCGACGGCGAGGCCATCCCGACCGGGGAGCCGTCGGCGGCGCTCGCCCGCGGCATCGCAACGATCTACCAGGAGCTCGACCTCGTCACCGACCTGACCGTCGCCGCAAACGTCTGGCTCGGTCACGAGATCCGGAGAGGGCCCCTGGTCGATCTCGGCGCGATGGCCGACGCAACCTCGGAGCTGCTCGAACGGCTCGGCCACCAGCACATCGACGTCCGCTCGCGAGTCTTCTCACTGTCGCCGGCGGCACAGCAGATCGTGTCGATCGCCCGTGCGCTCTCTCGAAAGGTGCGCCTGCTGATCATGGACGAGCCGTCGGCCGTCCTCGACGATCAGGAGATCGAGACGCTCTTCGACGTCGTCCGCCGCTTAAAGGCCGAAGGTGTCGGTGTCGTCTACATCTCGCACCGGCTCGACGAGGTTGCGCGTATCGGCGATCGCGTGACAGTGCTGAAGGACGGCCGCACCGTGCAATCGGGGATCTCCCCGCGCACATCGGCCCGCGAGCTCGTTCGCGCGATGGTCGGTCGCCGCCTCGACCACATGTTCCCGAAGCGAAAGCCGGCGACGAAGAAGGTCGTGCTTCGCGTCGAAGGGCTCACGCGGGAGCCGGACGTCCACGACATCTCCTTCGACGTCCGCGCAGGCGAGATCGTCGGCATCGCCGGGCTCGTCGGTTCCCGCCGCAGCGAGATCTTGCGCCTGATCTATGGTCTCGACGCACCGAGTAGCGGCAGCGTGAAGCTCCTGGGGGAGAATCTTCCGTCCGGTCGTCCCGACGTCGCCCTCGCAAACGGACTCGGCTTTGCGCCGGAGGACCGCAAGTCCCAGGGACTCCTGATGGAGTGGGACGGCGCCCGCAACGTCTCCATCGCCGACCTTCGCCGCTTCGCGCGGGGCGGTCTGCTCAACCTGCGCGACGAGCGCGACGAAGCGGCCCGTCACCTCGACTCGATCCAAGCGCAGTCCGGCGCCGTGGACAAGCTCGTGCGCGAGCTTTCCGGTGGGAACCAGCAGAAGGTCGTCCTCGCCAGGTGGTTGCTGCGCTCGTGCAAGGTCTTGCTGCTCGACGAGCCGACGCGCGGCGTGGACGTCGGTGCGAAGGCCGAGATCTATCAAGTGATCAGCGACCTCGCCGCTCTCGGGCTCGGCATCGTGATGGTGTCGTCGGAGTTCCCGGAGCTGATCGGGTTCTGCGACCGGATCTTCGTGCTTCGCGACGGCCGCATCGTTCACGAAGCACGCGGCGACAAGATCACCGAAGAGAAGATCCTCGACTTGTGCGTGCGCACGGAGAAGGAAGCACGGCGATGACCAGCGTCAGTCTCGAGATGATTCCCCGGGCCGATCGCTTCCTGCGCAGGGTGAGGCTTCAGGAGTACGCCCTCGTCGGCATCGTCGTCCTCCTCGTGATCGCGGGTGCCGCTACCAAGCCCTCGGCATTCCTCACATCGGACAATTTCTTCACGGTCATGACGCAGGCGAGCGTCGTGGGCGTCCTCGCGATCGGCATGACGTTCGTCATCGCGTCCGGGGGCATCGATCTGTCGGTCGGATCGCTCGTGGCGGCGGCCGGGATCGCCGGAGGCGTGCTCGCCGACACGGGCGGCGGCTTTCTCTTCATCCTCGTCGCGATCGTCTTCGGGGCGGCACTCGGCGCGGTGAACGGCGCAGCCATTACGTGGGGTCGCGTCGTCCCGTTCATCGCGACGCTGGCGATGCTCACGATCGCGCGCGGTCTCGCGCTGCGCATGAGCGGCAAGACGCCGATCAGCGTCGTCACCCTCGATCGCGTTCGCTGGTTCGGCAACGGCAAGTTCATCGGTGTCCCGGCTCCCGTGATCGTGTTCGTGATGCTCACGGTGGTCGGGTGGGTCGTCCTCAACCGCACGGCGTACGGACGCTACGTGGTCGCGACGGGCGGGAACCGTGAAGCCGCTCGCATCGCCGGTATCCGCGTGCGCCGCACCATCTTCAGCGTCTACGTCGTGAGCGGGCTCTGCGCCGGCATCTCGGCCGTCCTTTTGACGGGACGGCTCGCCACCGCGTCGCCGGTGGCCGGCAGCCTCTACGAGCTCGACGCGATTGCCGCCGTCGTGATCGGCGGGACGAGCCTCTCCGGGGGCCGGGCGACGATCGGCGGCACGTTCATCGGCGTGCTGACCTTTGCGTTGATCTTCAACCTCTTGAACCTCCTCAACCTGCCGACGGAGTTCCAGCTGATCGTCAAGGGAGTGATCGTGCTCGTCGCGGTTGTTGCTCAGCGAAGGGAGAACTAATGGAGCGAATCCAACGTTGTGACTCGTGCGAGGCGGGAGGGCAAGGGTGATGCGCAAGAAGCTGTTGGCTGCTGCGGTACTTGGGCTGTTGCTGTTCGGCGCGTGCTCCGAGGAGGGCGGCACGACCGCCGGCGGACAGTCGAAGCAGGAGGTCAACCCCGAGGGCAAGACCGTCAAGATCGCGTTCAGCGCTCCGGGAGCGGATCACGGCTGGCTCGCCGCGATCACGAAGAACGCACGGGCGGAAGCGGACAAGCTGGACGACGTCGAGCTCATCCTGACCGAGGGCACAAACGACTCGGCGGCCCAGGCATCGCAGATCGACACGCTGATCGGCCAGAAGCCCGACGCGCTCATCGTTCTCCCGCACGAAGGCGCGGCACTGACACCGGCCGCGCAGAAGGCGATGGATGCGGGCATTCCGGTCGTCAACCTCGACCGAGAGTTCTCGACGCCGTCCGCGTACCGCACGTGGATCGGCGGCGACAACTACGGCATTGGGAAGGCCGCCGGTGAATACTTCGCCAAGCAGCTGAACTGCAGGGGCAACGTCGTCGAGATCCAGGGCATCGCCGGCATCTCGGTGACGCAGTTGCGTACGAAGGGCTTCGCGGACGCCATCGCGCAGTGCAAGGGCGGGATCAAGATCGTCGCGCAGCAGCCCGCGGACTTCCTCCCGGACAAGGGCCTCGAAGTGATGGAGGCGATCCTGCAGGCGCAGAAGCAGATCAACGGCGTCTACACGCACGACGACGACATGGCCGAAGGCGTGGTTGCGGCGATCCAGAACGCCGGTCGTCAGAGCGAGATGTTCGTTACCGGAGCGGGCGGGTCCGCGGCCGCGATGAAGCTGATCGCGGAAGGCGGTTTGTACCGCGCGACATTCCTGTACAACCCATCGATGGCAGCTTCGGCTATTCGTATCGCGCGTCTCGTCGCGCTCGGTGCGGGCTTCGGCGACCTCGTGGAGGCCGAGGTTCCCAGCTACATCCAGCTGCCGGCATCGACGGTGACGAAGGATAACGTCGACAAGTTCAAGCAGTACGGGTACTGAGAGGGAGGGCGGTAACCGGATGAGGGCTTTCAAGCCCCTGCTCGCGATTGTCTCGGTCGGCACATTTCTCCTGCTGTCCGTCGCGCCGGCCGAGGCGCTCGTGGCGGTTGCTGCCCCCGACAAGCAGTACGTCACGAAGACGATCGTTGCTCCCGTCGGCGGGCCGGTCGTGCTCGCGAACGCCGACGTGCAGCCGCACAACGTCATCGCCTTCCGCAAGTACCTGTCGAAGAAGGCGAAGCGTCCGTGGTGCGCCTACTACCCGAAAGGGAACTGCCCCATCTTCTGGAGCGAGACGATCGGTAACGGTCAAGTCACGCAGGTTCAGGGGCTGGACAACGTGAAGTCGGGAACCGATTACACGTTCTTCTGCAGCATCCATCCGGCGATGAAGGGCACGCTCGTCGTCCCGTGACGAAGCGCGTACCGGCGATTCTCCTCGCCCTCGGATTGGGTCTCGGGTGGCTCCTGGCCGTGCCGTCGACGGCTGCGACGAACGATGTGACGATCGACATGAGCCTGCGCGGGTTCGACCCGTCCAGCGTCGAAGTGAAGACCGGCACGACGGTGATCTGGCACAACATCGAGACGTCGGACTATCCGGTCGTCTCGGGTCACCACCAGGTCGAGGCGGACGACGGAACTTTCGCCTCCCCGCGCATCGCGCCCGGAGCGCGCTGGAGCTTCACCTTCCTGAAGCCGGGAACGTTCTCGTATCACTGTGTGATCCACCCAACGATGACCGGAGAGCTCGTCGCCGTCGGCAATCCGATCACCGCACACAAGCCCGTGCGCGTTGACATCGTCGAGCCCGATCCAAACAACGAGCGTTCGTGGGGATACGAGCCGAAGGAAATCACGCTCGAGACCGGGACGAAGGTGACGTGGGCGAACAACGGAAACCAGGAGCACACGGTCACGGCCAAGAGCAGGGCGTTCGACTCGAACAAGCTCGCGCCGGGACAGACATTCGAGTTCACGCTGAACAGCCCCGGTGTGTATCGCTATACGTGCACGCCGCACCCCTGGATGACCGGAACCGTTCGCGTTCACGATCCGGGCGAAGCCGTGCCCGATGCGCCGGAAGCGCAAGAGGCAGCGCCGCCTCCTCCCGCCGCGCCGGCCTCGCCGGCGCGCTCGGCCGACGGGGGCTCGGTCATCTACAACGCCAACATCGTCGAAGGACTGGGGACCGAAAGCTGGGGCTACGACCCACGCCGGCTCTTGCTTCGAGTCGGCGACTCGGTCGTGTGGAAGAACACCGGGTCGATCGATCACACGGTCACGGCCGACGACAACAGCTTCGACTCGAAAGAGCTGGGAAGTGGCAGGACGTTCCGTCAGATCTTTGCGACGGCCGGAACGTATGCGTATCACTGCACGCCGCACCCGTTCATGAAGGGCGTCGTCGTCGTTCTCGACGCGGAGGGAAACGCGCCGCCGCCGAAGGCGAAGCCGGGTGAGCGTGTGCTCGCCGCGTCAGGGGGCGCCGATCGCGTCGAAATTGCGAGCACGTCCTCCGGACGCTCGTGGTGGATGCTCGCCGTCGCGAGCATCGCCGTGGCGGTTGCGTGCGGGCTCGTTGTCGGTCGCCGAATGCTCACTGGGGAGGAAAGAGCATGAAGAAGCAGATGGAGATCACACGCCGAAAGCTTTTGCTCGGCGGGTCAGCAGTTCTGGGTGCGTCCGCGTTGCTGGGCCCCCAGAAGGCGATGGCTGCCGACGGAGTCGTCACGCCGTTCAGCAATTACAACGGGAATGCGCTTCTCCCGCCCGGTCGGATCGGCATCCAGCTCTACACCGTCCGGGACCAGATCGAGAATCTCGGCTTCGCCAGAACTTTCGAGATCCTGCGCGGGATCGGATTCACGTCTGTCGAGTTCGCCGGCTACACACAGGGGACCGGTCCGATTACCACGAAGGAGATCCGCAAGCTCCTGACCGCCAACGATCTGATCGGTATCGGTTCACACGCAGCGCAGGACGACGCCAGCATCAAGGCGGCCGTCGACCTGGACTTGCCCTACACGGGCATCGCGATCCTCTTTCCGCAAGGCGGCGACCGCGCCGGTTGGGAGCAGACGGCCGAAGCCATGAATGCCTTCGGAAAGAAGTCGTCCAAGCACGGCGTGAAGTTCTACTGGCACTTGCACGGGCCGGAGTACGCACCCGTGCTCGACGAGCCGGCCGTGCGCGGCCTGGACATTCTCCTCGAGCACACGGATAAGGACTACGTCGCGCTCGAGATGGACATCTACTGGGCCTACTTCTTCCAGACGACCTTCCCCGGCTACGACCCGCTCGAGTACGTCACGAAGTACCGCGATCGCTTCGAGCTCTTCCACGTGAAGGACGGCAAGAAGGACGCGAAAGGCACGTGGAGCAATCCCGGCGACATCTCCGACGTGGGCCAGGGACACATCGACTTCGAGCGATTCTTCCAGCAGCTCGGCGGGCCGCTCGATCACTGGTACATCAACGAGCGCGACAACGCCGACCGGCATTCGCAAGGCTCGTTCTGCTCGGCGCAGTGCAGCTACCTCTACATGCGCTACGGCCTCCGCCGATGAGACGTCTAAGCCTGACCACAGCGATCCTTGCGGTGGCGGCGGCGCTCGCGTCGCCGGCCGTCGCAAAGGAGCCGGCACCCAAGCTTGCCGACCACGCCGGCATCCACGTCGTCGGCGTGGAGCGTTTGAGCCCGCGCTTGCTCGACGTGACGGTTGCGACGAAGGCCCTCGACAACGAGGAGCACGTCCGCGTTCTCTTGCCGAAGAACTACGCAAGGGAATCGCGCCGGTACCCGGTTCTCTATTTGCTGCACGGCGGAGTCGACGACTACCGGTCGTGGACGGACAAGGGCGACGCCGAAAAGATCACCGCGTCGTCGCCGCTGATCGTCGTGATGCCCGAAGCCGGTGACGGCGGCTGGTACGCCGACTGGGACAACTACGGAGCCGGCGGGACACCCATGTGGGAGACGTTCCACATCGATCAGATCGTCGCGTGGACCGATCGCAATTTGCGCACCGTCGCCAGGCGCGAGGGACGCGCGTTGGCCGGGCTGTCGATGGGCGGTCTCGGAACGATGAGCTACGCGTCGCGACATCCCGACCTCTTCGTCTCCGCAGCGAGCTTCTCCGGCGCCGTCGATACGAACCACCTCGGCGCCCGAGTGCTCATCGAGGACGTTTCCGGCCCGGCCGTCGGTCCCGAGAAGTCGGTCTACGGACTGCGCGCGATGAACGAGATCAACTGGCGCGGACACAACCCGTGGGATCTCGCGGCGAACCTGCGCGGAATGGTTCTCGGTATTTACGGCGGAAATGGACGGCCACACGAGGGCCAGTCCGGCTTTCCCCTCGATCCGATCGAGTACGCAACCCACGAAATGAGCGTGTCACTGCACGAGAAGCTGTGGGAGCTGGACATTCCCCACAAATGGGTGACCGGTCGCGGTCAGCACCAGTGGGGCGATTGGCAGGCCTATCTCCGCACGTGGCTCCCGACGATGATGTCGACGTTCGCGCATCCGCCGGCTCGCCCGAACGCCTTTGCGTTCACTGCAGCCGAGGACGCGTACGACATCCATGGATGGAACGTCCGAGTTCTTCGCGCGGCTCCGGAGTTCAGCACCTTCCGCGCTTCGGCGAACGAATTCAGCATCACGGGAAGCGGCGACGCGATTGTGACGACACCACGGCGGTATCGTCCCGGCGCCGTGCAACGCGTCTGGATGGCGCCGGAGAACGCGAAGTGTGCCGCGGTTTCGACTCGCGCCGACCGCTCGGGACGACTGACATTCAAGGTGCCGCTCGGCCCGGCCAATGCCGATCAGCAATTCACCGCGCAGTCGCAGGCGCGCGGAAGATCGGTATTCACTGCGACGACGTACCTGACGCGGCCCGGCTCCCTCTGCATGTAGGCAGAAGCTGTACTCTTTGGTACATGTCCGGACCGCTCTCAGGCTTTCGCTCGCGCCTCGAGAGCAGCCCCAACTACCGGCGGTGGGTCCTCATCGTCGCTCTCACCGGGATGTTCGCGACGACGTTCCCCGTCACGATACTGGTCGTCTCGCTCGGTGACATCGCTCGCGACTTCGGTACTTCGGAGACCGTCCTTGCGTGGGTCATCTCGGCTCCCATGCTCGCGTCGGCCGTCGTTCTTCCCGTCCTCGGGAAGATGGGCGACCTCTACGGCCAGCGGCGTGTGTTCATCCTCGGTTTTGCCGGCGCCACCTTCGCAGCCATTCTCACTGCGCTCGCTTGGAGCCCCGGCGCGCTGATCGGTTTTCGCACGCTCGCGCTCGTGATCGGCGCGGCGACGCAGCCGACCTCGATGGCGCTCGTGATCAGCGTCTACCCGCCGATGGAACGCGTGAAGGCCCTCGGCTGGTGGTCGCTCGTCGCGGCCGGCGGACCGTCGGTGGGGCTCGTCATCGGAGGCCCGCTCATCGACTGGGTCGGCTGGAGACCGCTGTTCCTGATCCAGGCCGTGCTCGGTTTCACCGTCCTCGCTGCGTCATGGTTCGTGCTGAAGGAAGTGAGGAAGCACGAGCGCGTTCGCTTCGACGTCGCCGGGTCGGCTGCGCTGACGGTCGGCGCCGGAGCATTGCTCGTCCTGCTCAGTCAGGGTCCGGACTGGGGGTGGACGCATCCCGCGCTCCTCGTGTGCGCGGCGCTGTCGCCGCTCGGGCTCGCGTGGTTCTACAGAGTCGAAGGCAAAGCGGCGGCGCCGCTCTTACCGCTGCGGTACTTCCAGCGGCGGAACTTCACCGCGACGCAGATCTCCGCGCTTTTCATGGGAGCCGCGTACATGGGTGGGTTCGTGTTGTCACCGCTTCTGACGCGCTTTGTCCTCGGCTACAGCCTTTCGCAGACCGCGCTGATGATGATGCTGCGTCCACTGACGTTCAGTCTGTCGTCGCCTGTGGGCGCACGGCTCGCCATGCGCATCGGCGAGCGCACGAACGCCGTCATCGGAACCGCGATGATGACGGGCGCGATGGTGGCGTTCGCGTTCAGCGCGCTGCAAGCCTCGGTCGCTTTCGTTGTCGCGGGACTTGTCCTTCAGGGGGTCGGCAACGGTGTCGCGCGGCCGTCGCTGACGGCATCGCTTACAAACGCCGTGGATGAGAAAGACATAGGGATCGCGTCCGCATCGAATCGCATGCTGCACCAGATCGGCGCGTCCTTCGGTATCGCCGTCCTTACGGCGATCTACGGCGGGTCTCGACTCGGGTCGTCCTTCGCACGCGCACATCTTGTCGGCGCGGTCTTCGGTGTCCTTGCGCTTATTGCCGCCGCGTTCGTGATCTCGGAACGCCGGCACCCGCTGCGTTCTGAAGAGCACGCCGAACAGGAATTGGAAGTCGCACCTACCGGGTAGCGTTTGCCCGGAAATATGGCGACCCTGCGGCTGGAGATCAAGCGGCTCGATCCGGATCTGCCGCTGCCCGCGTACCAGCACGACGATGACGCCGGACTCGACCTCCATGCCGCCGAAGCCATCAAGCTCGCTCCTGGAGAGCGCGCGGTCGTCGGAACGGGGGTTGCCGTTGCGATTCCGCCGGGATACGTCGGGCTCACGGCACCGCGTTCGGGCACGGCCGCGCGCGCCGGACTGTCGATGGTGAACGCGCCGGGCGTGATCGATTCCGGATACCGCGGCGAGCTCAAGCTCATCTTGGTGAATCTCGATCCGCACGAGGCGCTGGCGATCGAGCGCGGAGAGCGTGTCGCGCAGCTGCTCGTCGTTCCCGTGTCGAGCGCGCAGGTCACGGAGGTAGAAGAGCTATCGTCCACGGATCGTGGAGATGCTGGACTGGGGTCGACCGGCAGCTGAGTCTGGTTGTCGGACGGTGATCGTGAATCAGTGGACGAAGTCCCGAACCTCGGTTAGGGTTCCGCCTCGAATGTCCAACCTTCCCGGCAGGTTCCTCGTCTGCGCAGCCGCGTTCGCGCTCGCGGCGGCTGCTTGCAGCTCTGGTCCGAAGACCGAGGTCAAGGCTCGACCGGCCGAGCCGCGAACGGTCGTCCACCCGCTCACGGGTGTCGAATACAAGGGGCTCGAGCCGTGGATGAACCGCCCGGTGCTCGCGATCAAGATCGGAAACGCACCGCCAGAGCGCCCACAGGCCGGACTCGACAAGGCCGACCTCGTCTACGAAGAGATCGTTGAAGGCGGGACGACAAGGTTCATGGCCATCTTCTCGACGAACGACGTCCAGCGCATCGGCCCCGTGCGCAGTGCGCGCAAAGTCGACCCAACACTGCTGGCACCCCTGCAGGCGCTCTTCGGCTACTCCGGTGGCGCACCGTCGACGATCAGGGTCCTCCGGTCTTCATCCGGATTCACCGACGTCGGCGTCGATCGGGAGTCGAGTGCGTACCAGCGCGATCGAAGCCGGAGCTCGCCGTACAACCTGTACACGTCCGCGTCCGAGCTATGGTCGGGGCATTCTGGCGCAGCACCGGCAGCACAGTTCAGGTTCCTCAAAGAGAGCGCCGACGCAAGCGCGGGAAGCACGGAGGCGGCGACGGATATCAGCTTCGCCTTCGGTGGAAACGGCTCCTCGCGCGTGCGATACGTCTACAAGTCCGAGAGCGGACGATACGAGCGGGAGCAGAACGGAACCCAGCACACCGTTGAGGGTTCGGAGCCGCTCACATATCGCAACATCGTCGTCCAGACGGTGAAGCTCAGCGCCGGCTACTCGATCGACAAGGCGGGTTATCGAACCCACGACATCGCAACGACCGGATCGGGCGAAGCCATCGTGTTCCGGGGCGGGAAGGCGATCCGCGGCACGTGGCAACGCACTTCGTCGTCCGAGCCGTTCCGGCTCATCACGACCACGGGACGCCCCATCGCGCTCGCACCGGGCAACACGATCGTCGAGCTGCTTCCGCAGGGACAGCCGGTCTCGATCGCCAAGCCGGCGGCTTGACCGTTCGCATCACCGACGAAGCGCTCGACGTCGTTCGCCGCTCGCTCGAGCTTGCGGGAGCCGACCCGTCGGAGATGGCCGTTCGTTTGCGCCTGGCCGGTGGAGCGATCCGTCCGCGATTCGTCGCCGAACCGGAGCCGGACGACGTGATCCTCGAAGCCGGAGGGATACGAGTGTTCGTCGCTTCCGCGGTCGCCGGCTCAGGCGACGTCGAGATCGGCGTCACCGAAGAGCACGATGAGCTCGTCGTGCGGCCGGTACGCTCGCAGTCGTGAGCGAGAGCGTCGAGCTGCCGCCGGTCTCCGGAGAGGTTCGCGCCGCCCTCGACGCCGCGACCGACGTCGGTGCACTGCAAGAGATCGTCCGGGCCGATCCGTTGTGCCTCGAGGCCTGGGCGCGACTCGGACGGCTGGCGTACGACGCCGCGGACGACGTTGCCTCGTACGCGTATTGCCGCGTCGGCTATCACCGGGGTCTGGATGTGCTGCGCTCCAACGGCTGGCGTCCAGACCGCGAGGTGCGCTGGGCGTACGAAGGGAATCGCGGATTCCTGCTCGCGCTCCACGGGCTCATGCGCGCCGCTGCCGCCATCGGCGAAGGCGTGGAGGCGCGTCGCTGCCGCGAGTTCCTGTTGCAGCTCGACCCGACAGATCCCCTCGAAGTAGGCGCGATCCAGCCGAAGGACTTGAGCCGGCGCTTGAGCTAGACCTTCGCCACCAGATTCTCGGAGATCAATCCGAACGCTTGCTTCAGATCGTTCGGATTGAACGACGGAGGCGGGATAACCAATCTATGCGCGCCGGCGTCCTCCATCTGCTTCGCGAACTCGACGGTCGGTAGTCCGCCCGTCGTGATCTCGATCGCGTCGGGGTCGCGTCCGGCTCCCTCGGCGGCTTTTCGGCACTCGGCGATGAGTTCACCCATGTTCCCCGCGCGTGCAGGGAAGAAGCCGTTGCCGATGCGTCCGGCGCGCCGCGCGGCCGCTTTGGTGTGACCGCCGACGACGATCGGGATCCCGCCCTCCTGAACCGGCTTCGGGTTCGACCGCGCGCGCGTGAACGACGTGAACTTCCCGTCGAACGTCTCATCCTGTGACCACAATGCGCGAAGCGCGTTCACATACTCCTCCGTGCGATCGACGCGCTCCTCGAACGGAACGCCGATGGCCCGGAACTCCTCGGCGAGCCAGCCAATCCCGATGCCGAGGTCGAGACGCCCGCCGGATAGCACATCGATCGTTGCGCACTCCTTGGCGAGGATCACGGGGTTGCGCTGGGGCAGGATCAGGATGCCGGTGGCCAGACGCACCGTCTTTGTGAGCGCGGCGACATACGCAAGCCACGCCAGCGGGTCGGGAATCGGCGCGGTCTCCCCTCCGGGCATCTTGCCGTCGGCCGAATACGGATACGGGCTCGCGTAGCCCTCCGGCACAACGACGTGCTCCACGGTCCACAGCGATTCGATTCCCGACTCCTCGGCCGCCTCGGCGACGGCTTATGCGCCTTCGGGCGTCCCGAAGAGCGCGACGTTGGCGAACATCATTCCGATCTTCATGGCCCCTCCCGCCCCGTGTGGAGGGCGAGCATAGTCAACGAGGCGCCGCCGTCGTTGGTTACGGCCCCTTCCGGCTGGTCCAACAGAACCATTTTGCCCCTGGCTCGTTTACCTCTCAGGAGTCTCCCGGCAGCACGGAGCCGGGCACAGAAGTCGCAGTTCCGTAGGGGTGACGGAGCAAAGGAGCGCCTGTATGACTTCTAAGGCCTTGCGGTTTTCAGCCGCGCTCACGGCAACGGTGATGACGATCATGCTGGTGCCGTTCGCGATACCCGGCTTCGGCCGGATCGGTGGTGTGAACGCTTTTGCCAGCGGGACCGTTGTCCACGCGGACTTGCTGCAGAGTGGCGCGACGAAGCTCGTCGACGCCGAGGTTGCATTCTCCGGAGCGGCCTTCGACAGCGGCGGCCTGCTCAAGGCGGTCTTCAACGAGATGGACCGGATGTTCGCGCCCAAGCTCCCGACGAAGCTCGGGTTCGGCCGGGGCGCGGCGCTCGAGGTCGGACTCGGCGTTGCTCCCGACGTGAAGAACCAGATGATCCTCGCGGGAGAGGCCGAGGCGTCGACGCGCCCGAACATTGCCCCCGTCACGACGGGAGCCGGCCCCATCGACCTTGATCCTCTCGTGTGGGCGGACCTACTGCGCGGCCAAGCCGCGGCGAGCGCCGCCGAGGACGGATGTGCGCTCGGCCGCGATGCCTCCAACGGGCACGCATACGTCGCCGACGCGCAGCTGCTCGACACGGGCTCGTCCGCACAGACGCAGACGAAGACGGCGGCTCCCGCGCCCCAGCCACCGGCGCAGGAGCCCACGCAGCAGAACACCGCAGCGGCCGAAGTCTCCAAGCTCGTAGGCGCGGTCAAGCAATCAACCAGGCAGGCGGCCACCCAACCGGAAGCACGCCGTCCCGCCGCACCGGCCGCGTCTGCTCCGGCGGCATCGGCATCGCATCCCGCCGCGATGCCGAATGCCGCCGGGCTCGAGCAGCCCGTCGTGTCGATCGACGCCGACGGTCCGGCTCGTGCGGTCTCGCAGTCGTTCTCGCGCACGCTTTTCGTCGCTCAGCGCGACAGGGAAGGCCGGCGCCTCGGCAACGCGTTCGGAGTTATGAGCGAGGTGCGACAGACGATCGCGCCGATCACGCTCTTCAAGGGAACGTCGAACAGACTCACGATCGAGGTGCTCGGTGAATGGGTCCTCCAGGTCGTTGCCGGCGGGCTGCCGAGTACCGGATACGTCCACTACGGTCCGGAGAAGGCGTCGCCCGACACACCGGTGGTGCGGCTGATCAATTCGTCCGGCGCAACTCGAGTCCTGACGTTGCAGGACCTCGTGACCGACGACGGCCTCGTCATCAACATCCCGAACATCGCCGAGATCGCAATCGGTGAAGCGCCGCGCGCGATCGACGGCGCCGCCGGATCACGTCCGACGGTGGCGCGTGGAGGCACGCTCACCGCCGCCGCGGTGGACGTCGTCCGCGTGCGTGCTCTGCCCGGCGCTCCAGTTCAGCTGACCGACGTGCGCGTCGGCCACATGGAAGCGAAGAGCCAGGTTCCGGCGGGCGGAGTCAGCTGCTCGATTCCCGTCGCCAAGACCCCGTCGAAGGACAAGGTCAACGTCGGCGGCGCGTTCGACGTGACGTTCAACGTGACCAACCCGTACGACTGCACGCTCACGGATGTCCGCGTCGAGGACGTCATCACGACCGAGCGCGACGCTCGTTTCACGGTTCTCGGGACGCAGCCGACGGCGACTTCGCCGAGGGGTGCGGCGCTCGAGGGCGGAACGATCAGGTGGGCGAATATCGGCGACATCGCGCCGCACGCATCGCGCGTGTTGAAGGCGACAATCGGCGCTCGAGGCGGCGCCGGGACGCTCATCGACAAGGCAACGGCGGCCGGCACGCTGGACGACTGCGCGCAGCACGGCGCAACGATCGCCGGGGTCGACTTCAACGTTGTCGGGATGGGAATCACGGGCACGAGTGCCGAGGTTCGGATTCCCGAGACGGTGCGGACGGCCGTTCTCAGCCGTAGCAATCAGCGGTTGCCGTCGACCGGCGCGCCGATCTTGTTCCTCATCGCCGCCGGCTTTGTGTCGATGGCGGTTGGTGCCGCCAGCCTCTTGCAGGTGCGCCGCCTGCACTAAGGGGCGCTCCGCTCACGGGGAGCGGGCCCGGGACCAGTTCCGGCCCGCTCCCGCGTTTTCGGCCAAAACCGGCCGCCGCATTGACTTGTGACCCGCGGCGCCGGCGAATAACGCCCTGCGAGCTGTGTGACGTAGCGCACAGACATCGTTGACGGGTGCCGTTTACGCTTTGTGCGACGCGTAATTACGGCAGGGAGATGACTGAGGTGGCGACGGCGGGTATGTCGATGCGCAGAGTACGGACGCAGAATCGAAGGCCGGGGCTCGTGTGGGCTGCTGCCGGGCTGGTGGTGGCGGTCGTCGGTGCGGTTCTGCTCGTCGTGTCCCGGTCGCCGGCCAACGTCGGAACCGCCAAGGAGATCCAGAGCTCGGTCGAGGTGCGCAGCGGCGCGGGGGCGGCGTTCAAGTCCGTCAAGGAGCATCCGAGCGTCAAAGCAGGCGACGTCGTCCGCACGAGTGAAGACGGCCTGGGTGAGATCGACTACGGCGACGGCTCTGTCACCCGACTGGACTCGAGCACGACGTTCACGGTCGACAGGCTCCTCACGACCGGCAAGCGCGTTGTCCGGGCGAGCCTGTCGGAAGGCCGCGTCTGGAGCAAGGTGAACAAGCTCTCCGGATCCGACGATCGGTTCGAGGTTCGGACGCCGAATGCAACGGCGACCGTGCGGGGAACGATCTTTGTGTGCGAGGCAACTTCGTCCGAGAACGGCCTAACGGCTTTGACCCCCGAGCTTTTCGAGACGACGTGTATGCAGATCACGGGGAACACAGATGTCGTGTGGGACAACGGGGCCGTCGGACACATGGGCCCGGGGGAGTGCATGACCAACGGCGGCCCGTGCAAGTACACGCCCGCGCAGCTCATCGCCATGCTTTCGAAGTTCGCAGACCTGGAGGGCATCGAGCTCCCGTGGAAGGCCTCGAAGAAGGATGTGAAGCCGAAGGCCGAAGAGAAGATCGCTCCACGCGTGCCCGGAGCCGTTGCGGGTGTGGTCAAGGAGCTGCAGCCGGAGAAAGAACCGGCCGCCAAGCGGCCGTCTGTCGAGAACCACGACGACGACGAAGACAGTGACGACCGGGACGACCGGGACGACAACGACCGGGATCCGAGTCTCGACCCCGGGAGTGATGACGATTCGTCCGTCACCCCACCGAGCTCGGACAACGGCGGTGATTGCGGGGACGATGGGGACAACGGCCACGGCAACTCCGGCGGAGACGACTGCAGCAACCCCGGCGGGGGGTAGCACGGCACCCGGCACTCCCTAACTGGTAGGACTAACACGTCCGACCCTGGGGAGATCCGATGGGTGAGTTCAGCGAAACGCAACGCGACGGCCACATCCTGACGGTGACGATCAACCGCCCGGAGGTCATGAACGCAATTCACCCGGCGGCCAACCGTGAGCTGGCCGAGGTGTGGGACGACTTCCAGAACGATCCGGATCTTTGGGTCGGGATCATCACGGGATCCGGCGACCGCGCGTTCTCTGCCGGCAACGATCTCAAGCACCAAGCGTCGGGCGGCGACATGAGCGGGATGCCCGCGACTGGCTTCGCCGGTCTCACGTCGCGCTTCGATCTCGACAAACCGGTCATCGCCGCGGTGAACGGCGTCGCGATGGGCGGCGGGTTCGAGATCGCGCTCGCCTGCGACATCATCGTCGCCTCCGAGCAAGCGGTCTTCGCGCTGCCGGAGCCGCGCGTCGGTTTGGCTGCTCTGGCGGGAGGACTCCAGCGGCTGCCCCGCCAGATCCATGTGAAGCAGGCGATGGGGATGATCCTCACGGGCCGCCGCGTCCCGGCCGCGGAGGGCAAGGAGCTCGGCTTCGTCACCGACGTCGCACCGCACGCCGAGCTCATGACGCGAGCGCGCAGCTGGGCTGCGCAGATCTTAGAGTGCTCGCCGCTCTCCGTGCGTGCGAGCAAGCAGGCCGTGATGCGCAGTCTGGACATCGCCGACCTTGCCGAGTCGATGAACAACGGACAGTACCCGGCCGTCGGCGACATGTTCCGCAGCGAGGACTTCATCGAAGGTCCGCTCGCGTTCGCCCAGAAGCGCGCGCCGGAATGGAAAGGGAAGTGAGCGAGAAGGACGTCGTCCTCTACGAGGAGCTGGACGGCGTTGCGATCGTCACGCTCAACCGTCCGGAGAAGATGAACACGCTCAACGAGAGCGTGATCGAGGGAATCGCACAGAGCATCGAGCGTGCCGCTCGCTCGAAGGACGCGCGGTCTGTCGTCCTGCGCGGCGCCGGATCGACGTTCACGGCGGGCTACGACTTGGATTTCAACGAGCGCGACCCCGGGTTCCGCAACTACCCGTACGACGCGCCTCGGGTCGAGCACCGCGAGGGCGCGTGGGACCCCGTCCGCGACTACCAGATGATGGGACACAACGTCCGGCGCTTCATGAAGATCTGGGAGTGCCCGAAGCCGGTGATCGCCGAGCTTCGGGGCTGGGCGATCGGCGGCGGCACCGATCTGATCCTGTGCTGCGACCTGATCTTCATGGGCAGCAACGCGCATATCGGTTACGCGCCGTCCCGAATCTTCGGAACTCCGACGACGATGTTGTGGGTGTATCGCGTCGGCCTGGAGCACGCGAAACAGTTCCTGCTCAGCGGCGACGCCATCGACGCTGAGACCGCGCTTCGGATCGGGCTCGTCTCGAAGGTCTTCGACGAGGACGAGCTCTCGGATGCGACGCTTGCCTTCGCGAAACGGTTCAACAACATCCCGGCCAACCAGCTCGCGCTCAACAAGCTCCTCATCAATCAGGCCTTCGAGAACATGGGCCTGCGGACGACGCAGCTCCTCGGCACCCTGTTCGACGGGATCACGCGGCACACCGAGGAGGCCTACCGGTGGGTGGAGGACTTCTCGAAGCTGGGCTTCCGTGAGACCATCCGCCGGCGCGACGCACCGTTCGGCGACTACGGAGAGCGGCCGAAATAAGGGAATGGCCCGGGCGGGGGCCGGGTTGCTCTCTCAACGAGGAGTGATTCCCATGGCCGTGCTGCTCATTGCGATCGTCGTACTCGTCGCCTTCGAGGTCCTCGCGCTGCGTTTCGGCTTCGACAGCCGGGACGGCCACGACTGGCACTGGTTCCGCAGCTAGCAGCGCGAACCCGCCTGACCGTACGATTCAGACCCGATGGACGTGGGTCTGTTCGCGCCGCTGGCCAATCCGTGGGGGACACGCGAGTACCTCGCGACGCTCGCATCGGCCGCCGAAGAGCGCGGCTTCAGCTCGATCTGGGTGGCCGAGCACGTCGTGCTGTTCGATGAGTACGCCTCGCGCTATCCGTACGCGGCCGACGGCAAGATCCCGGCTGGGGGTGAGAGCGGGATCTTCGAGCCCTTCACGACCCTCGCGTTTCTGGCGGCTCACTCCAGCACGATCCGTCTCGGTACGGGCATCTGCCTCGTCCCGCAGCGCAACCCCGTGTACACGGCAAAGGAAGTCGCGGCCGTCGACTGGCTGTCCAACGGCCGGCTCGACTTCGGCGTCGGCGTCGGGTGGCTGGCCGAGGAGTTCGAGGCAGTTGCGGTCCCGTTCGAGCGCCGCGACGATCGCTGCCGGGAATATCTCGATGTCATGCGCGCGCTCTGGTGCGATCCGATCTCCGAGTACAAAGGCGAGTTCTACGAGCTCAAGGCCTGCCGGCAATATCCCAAGCCCATACAGCAGCCGCACCCGCGCATCCATTTCGGCGGTGAGACGAATGCGGCCTTGCGTCGCGTCGCCGATCACGGAACGGGCTGGTACGGATTTTCCCGGGAGCCGGAGCAAGTGCCGGAACGCATCGCGATGCTCGAGCGCCTGCTCGGCGAACGCGGGCGGACGCGCGACGAGATCCAGGTCAGCATCTGCCCGTACCTGCTCGGCGCCGACCCGGACAAGGCCAAGCGCTACGTCGACGCCGGAGTTGACCAGCTCATCCTCATGGCGTTCGCACCGACACCAGATGCGCTCGTGCAAACGCTCGACGGGCTGGCGGCCACGTTCGTGGAGCCCGTCCGGACCGGCTGACCGGCCTCGCCACTACGACGTGTACATCGACCTGACGCCCGAGCAGCGAGCGTTGCGCGACGAGTTGCGCGAGTACTTCAACTCGATCCCTCGCACGCACGGACGGACTGCCTGGAACGAGCCCCGCGCGCCTGACTACCGCGACGTCTGCCGGCGGCTCGGAGCGGACGGCTGGCTCGGTATCGGCTGGCCCCGCGAGTACGGCGGACAGGGCCGGGGGCCGATGGAGCAGCTGATCTTCTTTGAGGAGGCGGAGCGCGCGCGCGTCCCGATGCCGGTGATTGCGCTCAACACCGTCGGCCCGACGCTGATGAAATTCGGGAGCGAGGACCAAAAGGCGTTTTTCCTGCCGAAGATCCTCGCAGGTGAGATCGACTTCGCCGTGGGGTACACGGAGCCGGAGGCGGGGACGGACCTTGCGTCGTTACGCACGCGAGCCGTCCGGCACGGCGACGAGTTCGTGATCAACGGCAGCAAGATCTTCACGTCGGGAGCCGAGGACTGCGAGTACATCTGGCTCGCGGCACGAACCGATCCGGACGTGCCCAAGCATCGCGGGATCTCGATCTTCATTCTCGAATCGCCGGCCCAAGGTCTGAAGGTCACGCCGATCACCACGCTGGCCGGCCTGCAGACGACCGCAACCTACTACGAGGACGTCCGCGTGCCGGCGACCATGCTCGTGGGTGAGGAAAACCAGGGCTGGCAGCTGATCACCAATCAGCTCAACCACGAGCGCGTCGCGCTCGCAACGACGGGATGGGTGCGCAAGATCTGGGAGGACGTCGTCGAATGGGCGAGGGCCGAAGACGTCATCGATATCCCGTGGGTGCAGCTGAACCTGGCGCGTGTCGACGCGCTCGTCGAGGCGCTGAAGCTGTTCAACTGGCGCGTGGCGGCCGGGCTGCAAGCCGGCGGACTTTCACCGGCCGATGCATCCGCTCAGAAGGTGTTCGGAACCGAGGCATACATCGAGTGCTACCGGCTGATGCAGGAGGTGCTCGGCCCTGTCGGATATATCAAGAAGGGTTCGCCGGGAGCCGTCCTCAACGGTGTTCTCGAACAGGCCTATCGCTCGGCGGTGATCCTCACATTCGGCGGGGGGGTCAACGAGATCCAGCGCATGATCATCGCCACGGCCGGGCTCGGACTGCCTCGCGGCTAGTCGCATCTTCGGGCTACACTTGACTCACGAGTCAAGCGACCCCCAGCCCCAAAGGAGCTGCCCGTGACCACCGTCCAACCCGGCCCGACGACCTCCATCGACGAGCTGATCGCCGAGTTCAAGGCCTGGCTCGAGCAGAACTGGGATCCCGACATCACCGTCGGTGAATGGTGGGAGCGTCTCGGCCTCGCCGGCTGGGCGTCGCCCACCCTTCCCAGCAACGCCTACGGAAAGGGTCTGTCGCGCCCGGACGCCGCACGCGTGCTCTCCGAGATCGGCAGCTTCGGCGCGCTCGGCCCCCCGGCCGGGCTCGGCCTCCTGCTCGCCGCGCCGACGATCGCGACGCACGGTACGCAAGAGCAGATCGACCTCTACGTCCGCGAGATCGTCACCGGTCGAAAGGCGTGGTGCCAGCTCTTCTCCGAGCCGGGCGCCGGGTCCGATCTCGCCGGCTTATCGACGAAGGCCGTCCTGCAGGACGACGAATACATCATCAACGGTCAGAAGGTCTGGACGTCCGGTGGCCAGATGGCCGACATGGGCATGTTGCTGGCGCGTACCGACCCGTCGGTCCCCAAGCACCAGGGGATCTCTTGGTTCGCCTTCGACATGCTTCAGGACGGCGTCGACGTTCGTCCGCTGCGCGAGATGTCGGGACATGCGCTGTTCAGCGAAGTGTTCTTCACCGACGCTCGCGTGCCCGCGGCCGCGATCATCGGCGGTCTCAACAACGGATGGGCCGCAGCCAACACCACGCTCGCGTTTGAGCGCGCGGGACTCGGCGCGGGAGGCGGCGGCGGCGGTGCCGCCGGCG
>DASQWC010000105.1:0-29295 GCA_035640475.1 Actinomycetota bacterium
GAGCGCGTCGGTGAGGTGCCGGATCATCGGCTGGTTCACCGGATCGCGTGCCGTCGTCGGCCCGCCGTACGGCTTTCCGACGAACCCCTGGAGGCGTTCGGCGAGCGACAGCTCCTGGCGGGTGTCGGTCAACGGATCTCCCCTATCTAGAACGCGTTCTAGAATCTAACACGCACTACGAAAGGGCTACTTTTCGGGTTTCAGACGCTTCGTGACGTAGTCGGCGGCGGCCTCCCGTCCTTCCGGCTCCCGCAACGACCAGCCGAGCAGATCGGCATCGGCCCATCCGGACGCACCGGCACGCTCCCGGCCCATCGCCGCGAACATGCTGCGCGTGATCGCGAGGGGCGCCGCCGGCATCTCGACGAGTTGCGTGACCAGCTCGTCGGTTGCGTCATCGAGTTGTCCGGCCGGGACGACGCGCTGCACGAAGCCGCATCGCAATGCTTCGTCCGCGTTCATCCGTCGCGCCGTCATCACGAGATCGCGCGCCATCGGCAGTCCGATCTCGCGAACGAGTCTTGGTATGCCGCCCCACGTGAGCGGGATCCCGATGGCGAGCTCCGGGATGTGGACGACCAGATCGTCGGCGGCGACGCGCAGATCGCAGGCGACTGCGAGCAGCGCGGCGCCGCCGACGCAGTGACCGTGCAACCGGGCGACCGTCACCTGCGGCACCGATTCCATGAGATCGAGCAATCGCTGCCACGCTCCGGATCCGTGGCGGCGCTCGACCCACGACGGTGGTTCACCGGCGCCGAAGCCGCCGGCGGAGAGATCGGCGCCTGCGGAGAAGGCGCGACCGGCTCCTTCGAGGACGACGACCCGTACGTCCACGTCGTCGGCGAGCGACGTGAAGGCATCCGTGAGTCCGCGGCGGACGTCGTTGTTGAGCGCGTTCAGCTTGTCCGGACGATTGAGCCGGATGCGGCAGACCGGAGCGTTGGTCTCGACCTCGACCGCAGGCATGGGACTCGACTCTACCGACTGGAACGTGTTCTACTCCTGCGGTGAGCGAGGCACTCGGGCTCTGGAAAATCGCGGAAGACGATCCGGGACGGCTTGCCGTCGCCGATCCCGAGGGTCGTGAGTACTCCTACGCCGAGCTCGCCGCGCTCGCGAATCGTGTGTCGCACGGGTTGCGCGCCCACGGCCTGAAGGAAGGCGACGGCATTGCCGTCGCGCTTCCCAACTCGATCGAGTTCTTGGCCCTGTACTTCGGCGCGATGCAGATAGGTCTCTACTTCACGCCGATCAACTGGCACCTCGTCGGCCCCGAGATTGCCTACATCGTCGACGACAGCGAAGCCTCGATCTTCATCGCGCACGAGCGCTTCGGCGACATCGCACAGACGGCCGCAAAGGAGATTCAGATCGGTTCCGAAGGCCTCTTCGCGGTCGGCGTCGTCGACGGGTTCCGAAGTTTCAGCGAGCTCATCGAGGGCCGGCCGGACACACTGCCCGACAACCGCTCGACGGGCGCGCCGATGCAGTACACGTCCGGGACGACCGGCCGTCCGAAAGGTGTGCGCCGCAAGCTCACCGGAGCCAATCCGGACGACGCGGCGGCGCTGTCCGGCCTGTTCTTCGGCTTGTTCGGTATCAAGCCGCACGACGGCAATGTCCACATCTGCGGATCGCCTCTGTATCACACGGCACCGATCGTGTTCGGCTCCACGTCGATCAACCTCGGACACCCGATGGTGCTGATGGAGAAGTGGACGCCGGAGGAGATGCTTCGGCTCATCGAGAAGTACAAGGTCACGCAAAGTCACATGGTGCCGACGCAGTTCCACCGGCTCCTCGCACTGCCCGACGACGTGAAGAACTCCTACGACCTGAGCTCGCTGCGCACGATGATCCACGCGGCCGCGCCCTGTCCCGTCGACATCAAGCGGCGAATGCTCGAGTGGTGGGGGCCGGTGATCGTCGAGTACTACGCAGCCACCGAGGGCGGCGGCACGCTCGTCATGCCCGAGCAGTGGCTCCAGAAGCCCGGCACCGTCGGCACGCCGTGGCCGACGTCGGAGATCAAGATCTTCGACGACGACGGCAACGAGATGCCGGTGAACGAGCCCGGCACGGTGTACATGCGCATGGGAGCCGGCGAGTTCGAGTACTTCAAGGACGAGGAGAAGACGAAGAAGGCGCGACTCAAGGACCACTTCACGGTCGGCGACATCGGCTACCTCGACGAGGACGGCTACCTGTTCCTGTGCGACCGGAAGTCGGACATGATCATCTCGGGCGGCGTCAACATCTACCCCGCCGAGATCGAAGGTGTGTTCCTGCTCCACCCGAAGGTCGGCGACGTCGCCGTCTTCGGCATCCCTCATCCGGATTGGGGCGAAGAGATCAAGGCCGTCGTCGAGCCGGCGGCCGGCGAGGTCGCTTCGGATGAGCTGACCAACGAGCTGATCGCGTTCGCGGCGGAACGCCTCGCCAAGTTCAAGATGCCGAAGACGATCGACTACATCGACGAGATGCCGCGAGATCCGAACGGGAAGCTCTACAAGCGCAGGCTGCGCGACCCGTACTGGGAGGGCAAAGCACGAGCGATCTGAGCCCGAGGCATTAGGCCGTGGACCTGAGTCCAGCTCTCGGTCTGGCCGGGTTGCTCGGCCTCATCCCGGGTTTCATGGCGTTTCGAAAGGGCCACAACTTCGTCCTGTGGTGGCTGTTCGGCTCGGCGCTCTTCATCTTCGCCGTGCCGCTGGCGATGGTGCTGGAGCGTAAAGAGCCAACTCAACATTTGCGCGCTCCCGCGCGCTCCCAATCAGATCGGGGGGGCAACACTGCGCCCCCCCGAACCCCCCTCGGCGCCTCCGGCGCCGCGCTTCGCGGCGCTGGCAAGTGGGGGAGATATGGACGCCTTCCCATTGTTTTGCTTGCGCTTGTTGCGTTCATCGATTCGGTCGACCGAGGCGTCTTCAACGGTGTCATCAGTCTCGTCAAGGAGGACCTCGGCTTCAGCGACACGAGCATCGGCTTCATCGGGTCGATGTTCATCGTCATGAGCTTCATCGCGACGATCCCCGCCGGCTACATGGCGGACCGTTTGCGGCGCACTCGCGTGATCGCGGTCGTCCTCGGCTCGTGGGGACTGATCTCGGCGCTCAATGCGGGCGTCCAGAACCTGTGGCAGTTCCTCCTCGTGCGCGGGGCTCTCGGCGTCGGTGAGACGATCGATAACCCGTCTTCCCAATCGCTCATCGCCGATTACTACCCGGCGATGCACCGTGGGCGCGCCTACGCGTATCAACGGGCAGCACCGACGGTGGGCACCGCCGTTGGCTTGGCCTTGGGCGGAGCGGTGGGCGGGGCACTCGGTTGGCGCGCCGCGTTCCTCGTTGTCGGAGTTCCGGGGTCGATCCTCGCCATCTGGATCTGGCGTTTGCAGGAGCCGCGTCGCGGCGAGAGCGATGAAGTCGCAGAAGGTGCGGACGGCGCGCTCTTGGATGTCGCGGCACGACGTGGCTTCGGACCCTTGTGGAGCGAGATGAAGGTGGCGCTGCGAGTTCGCTCGCTACGGGCGCTGATGATCGGGACGGCCATCTCGGCGGGAGCGACGAGCGGCTTCGGCTTCTGGGCGGCCGCCTTCTACGAGCGCCACACGCGTCTTTCGGTCGGCGGCGCCGGAGGTGTCGTGGGCGCGGTCATCCTCGTCGGAGCAGTCGCGGGCACCATCCTGGGTGGACGCGCGGCAGATCGTGCCCGGCGCACCGATGTCGGCGCGCCGATGCGACTTGCCGGGATATGGCAGTCCATCGCCTCAGTGATCTTCGTAACGACGTTCTTCCCGGTCCCCCTGTACTACCGGCTCCCGGGTCAGCTCGTCGCGGTCGCGTTCCTCGTCGGCGCCTTCCCCGCACTGACGTCGATGACGACCGAGGTCGTCCCAGCGGCGATCCGCGGCATCGCGTTCTCCGTCACAGGCTTCCTGTCGGCGATCCTGTCGGCCGCCTCGGCCCCGATGATCGGCGCGATCTCGGACCGGTTCCCGATCGTCGTCGGCGGTGAAGAAGTGGGAAATCTCGCGCTCGCCTTTGCGATCGTCAGCCCGCTCATCCTGGTGGGCGCGCTGGTCGTCCTCAACGGACGGCGTCACGTCGCGAACGACATCGAGCACGTCGGTGATGTCGCGGCCAAGGTTGGGGGCCGAACGGTTAGCCTGAAGTCCGGACGAAGGAGGACATCGTGATCACCAAGGACAAGCTGTACATCGATGGTGCGTGGGCCGATCCCGCCGGGACCGACGTCATCGAGGTGATCTCGCCTCACACCGAAGAAGTCATCGCGAAAGTTCCGCACGCCAGCGAACGCGACATCGACCGCGCCGTGGCCGCCGCCCGTCAGGCCTTCGACCGTGGGCCGTGGCCGAAGATGACGCCGTCCGAGCGCGCCGATGTCATGGCCAAGCTCAGCCAGCTCATCCAAGCGCGATCGCAGGAGTTCGCAGAGACCATCACGCAGCAGAACGGGTCGCCGAGCTCGTGGTCGCTGATGGGACAGGTGTTCTCGTCGACGATGGTGCTCGACTACTACACGAACCTCGCGCGTGAGTACGTGTTCGAGGAGGAGCGCCTCGGCACCCTCGGCACGCCTGCGCTCGTCCGCAAGGAACCGGTCGGCGTCGTCGCGGCGATCGTTCCGTGGAACGTGCCGCTCTTTGTCACGATGCTGAAGCTCGGTCCGGCGATGGCCGCCGGAGCGACCGTCGTGCTGAAGCCGGCGCCGGAGACGCCGGTCGACGCGTACCTGCTTGCCGAGTGCATCGAGCAGGCGGGCGTTCCGAACGGCGTCATCAACATCGTCCAGGCCGGACGCGAAGTCGGCGAGTACCTCGTCACGCACCCCGACATCGACAAGGTCGCGTTCACGGGGAGCACAGCCGTCGGACGACACATCGCGTCGGTGTGCGGTGAGCGTCTGCGGCGCTTCACGCTCGAGCTCGGCGGTAAGTCGGCGGCGATCATCCTCGACGACGCGCCGATCGAGACGGCGATTCCCGGCCTGCTGCCCGCCGCAATGATGAACAACGGCCAGGCGTGCGTCGCGCAGACGCGCATCCTCGCGTCGCGCGCGCGCTACAACGAAGTGGTCGACGCGCTGGTCGAGCAGGTGAAGGGCCTCAAGCACGGCGACCCGATGGATCCCGAAGTGCAGGTCGGGCCACTTGTCGCCAAGCGACAGCAAGATCGCGTGCTCGGCTACATCCAGGCCGGCCAGGACGAAGGCGCGAAGGTCGCCGTCGGCGGCGGCACGGGACTCGACCGGGGCTGGTACATCCAGCCGACGGTCTTCGTCGACGTCGACAACAAGATGAAGATCGCGCAAGAGGAGATCTTCGGCCCGGTCGTCGCGGTGATCCCCTACGACGACGTCGAGAACGCAATCGACATCGCCAACGACTCCGACTACGGCCTGTCCGGCACGGTGTGGAGCGCGGACAGCGACCGCGCGCTCGAGATCGCGAAGCAGGTGCGCACGGGAACGCTGTCGATCAACGGCTTCATGCTCGACTTCAGCTGCCCGTTCGGCGGCTTCAAGTCTTCCGGCATGGGTCGGGAGCTCGGCCCGGAGGGACTCGAGCACTACCTCGAGCTGAAGACGATCAGCTTCCCGAGCGGACGCACGGAAGCCGTCGGCAGCTGAGCGAAGAAGCCATCCGCGAGTTGCTGGCCGTGTACGGCCGGCTTCTCGACGCGGCCGATTACGACGGCGTCGGTGAGTTGTTCGCGGACGGCACACTACTCGATCCGGAAGGACGCGAGATCGCGCGCGGCCGCGATGATGTGCGGGATTTCTACCGGCGCACGGTGATCCTGCGCGACGGCTCGCCGCGAACTGAGCACGCCACCACCGAGATCGAGATCAGCCTCGAGGGCGACCGGGCGACCGCACGGTCGAGGTTCCTCACGCACATGGAGGGCGTACAGGTTGCCGCCGGTCGTTACGAGGACACATTCATGCGCGACGGCGACATCTGGCGCTTCACGACGCGGCGCTTCTTCCTCGACGACGCGCGCGGATTATCAACTCACGTCCGACTGCCACAATCGAAGGCGACATGACCACGACGACGAGCGTCCGCGACGATGTCCGGGCCTGGCTGGATGGGAGCTGGGATCCCGAGCGTCCGCTCGCCGAGTGGCGCGAGATCCTCGTCGAGTCCGGTTGGGGCTGTCCATCGTGGCCGCTCGAGTGGCACGGACGCGGTCTTGATCGCGACTCCGCGGCCATCGTCGGCGACGAGTTCCGCAAGACGGGCGCCGTCGGACCGGCCATCGGCGTGGGAATGGGCCTCGCCGCGCCGACGATCCTCGATCACGGGTCGGACGACCTGAAGGCACGCTTCCTGCGTCCGGCCGCTACGGGCGAGCACAAGTGGTGCCAGCTCTTCTCCGAGCCCGGCTCGGGATCCGATCTGGCCGGGCTCTCGACACATGCCGAGCGGTCAGGCGACGAGTGGATCGTCAACGGACAAAAGGTGTGGAACACGGGTGCACGCACGGCCGATTACGGACTGCTCATGGCGCGCACCGACTGGGACGTCCCGAAGCACCGCGGCATCTCGTACTTCGTACTGCCGATGAAGCAGGACGGCGTAGAGGTGCGGCCGATCGTCCAGATGAACGGCTACCAGAGCTTCAACGAGGTGTTCATCTCCGACGCGCGCATCCCCGGCGAGAACGTAGTGGGAGACTTGAACGACGGATGGCGCGTCGGCCTCACGACGCTGGCGTACGAACGGGTCGGTATCGGCAACATCTTCTCGTCACCCTCGATCGACGAGTCGTCCGGCCGGACGGCGAAGGAGGCGGCCGAGGAAGCAGCCGCGTACTTGCAGACCTATGTCTGGTACCCGTCGCGGATGGGCCGAACCGATCTGCTCATCCCGCATGCGAAGGCCGCCGGACGCTCGACCGATCCGAAGATCCGACAGCGCATCGCATTCGTCGAGTCGCTCGTCCTCATGGATCGCTGGACAAAGCAGCGCGCGGCGGCCGCGCGACGTGCGGGACTCGCGCCCGGTCCCGAGGGGTCGATTGCGAAGATCGTGCTGTCACGGATCGCACAAGCCGCGGCGCAAACGCACGCTGCGATCGCCGGGCCGAGCGGGCTGCTGACGAACAGCGACGGTGCGCTGGACGGGACGGCGGCCGAGATCACGCTCTCCTACCCGGCGCAATCGATCGCCGGCGGCACCGACGAGATTCAGCTGAACATCCTCGCGGAGCGCGTGCTCGGTCTTCCCAAGGAGCCGCAGGTCGATACGGAAGTGCCTTTCCGGCAGGTCAAGCGCAGCTAGCCGGAGCGCGACAGCTTTCGGATCCGGGCGCGCCATTTCTCGGACAGCCCGGGAGTGGCCAGGAGCTCGGCCAGGCCCGTGAAGTCTCCGAAGTTGGTGCGCGCGATGCGCGCGATGGTGACGTCGTGGTCGGGACGTTCGACGACATCGATCTCGTCGCCCGCGCCGATCTCGCCCTCCTCCACGACGCGCAGGTACGTGCCCCATCGGCCGGCATCCGAGAACTTGCGAGGGAAGTTCGGGTCCTCCATTCGGAACCCGAGCTTGAAGCACGGGAGCCGGGGCTCCGATACCTCGAGGACCGCCGTCCCGACTCGCCAGTGCTCGCCGACGAGCGCCTGTCTGAGATCGAGGCCTCGCGTCGTGAGGTTGTCGCCGAACGTTCCCGGGCCGAGCTCTCGACCGAGGTGCTCGCTCCACCACCCGTAATCCTCGACCGCATAGGCGTAGACGGCTTTGTCGATGCCGCCGTGCACGTTGAGATCGGATTGCCGATCGCCTTCGATGTTTGTCTCACGCACGCGAACTCGCCCGGTCACCGGTGACTTCCAGATCGAGCTCGTGTGGGTGTTGCCCTTCAGCTCGAACGTGCGCGGCCGCCCGACATTGACCGAGATCAGGCTCGGCATTCGCTACTCGACGATGCGCGACTCAGCCGCGTGGAAGGGTCCCCACTCACCTTCGAAGTAACCGCCGCGATCGCCGTCCCATTCCAGCTCGTCGATCTGCTCGACGCTCCGGCGTCCCGTCATCGTCCGGAAGAGATCGAAGCGGGAACCGTTCACCGTCGCCTCGGGCGTTCCGTCTCCGGAGACAACGTCGTCGCCTTCGTGCGTGCGTATGCGCAAGGCCGGGAGACCTCGCTCTCTCGCGATCTCGCCGATGCGGTTGGCGAGCCACTCGAACCCAAGCCGCACCGCTTCCACATCGCGAGCGCCGGGAATGCCGAGCGCGCCGCAGATGTCGTGCTCGTGTGTCGTGAGGTCGGCAAGCCACTGGACCTCGGCGCCGCCGAAGTTGTGACAGATCGCCTCACACTTCGGGCCGTAGTCGTCCCACTCTTCGAGGATCTTCGACATGGACCAGTCGCGACGCTCGTCTACTTGCCGTTTGGTCCACGGGTTGGTCGCGACGCCGTCGAGCCGGCCGTTGATGATGTCGGCGCACACACCGGACAAGTGCGAAACGAGCTCGCGCACCGTCCACTCGGGGCACGCGGGAACGGTGACGTTCACGTCGGCATCGCGGACCATTTCCGAGATTCGCTCTCTGCCCGCGCGATACAGCTCTGCGACCTCCGTCATGTGAACACCTCGCGTTGTATCCGAAGCGGGTCTTCGGCGACGTCGGATCGCTCGTCGAACTCCATCACGAGACGGTCGTCCTTCGTATAAGCCGGCCACCCGGGGTCGCCGTTCGTGATGAACCCTACCCACGCTCCGTGCATCCGATCGGCCAGCTGCTGCGGGGCATCCGGCCCGATGAGCCCGTCGGCCACGCGTTCGGCGTCGAGGTTGTCGAAGACGAAGGGAACGTCGAGGCAGTGCGCGGCCCCGACGACGCCGTCGAACACCGGCGACCGCCACGTGAACTGGTAGCCGTGCGTCGGGGCGCCGAGTGCCGCGCGGTCCTCGAGCAGGTCGGCAAGCGGCGCCCGGAAGCTCCGGTCGGTGCATGCCTGCGCAAACGCGTCGACGAGGTCGGCCGATCGGACATGCTCGAGATAACGAGTCAGTCGCTCTCCTTCGAGCCCCATCGCCTTCAGGCCGCTCCCGGCCCTGTCGGCGAACGTCGCGCGCTGCATGCGGATCAGCCCGTTCAGCTCTTCGGCCGTCGAGCCGGCCAGCAACGCGACGTCGCGCCCGGCCCCGGCGGCAATCGTCTTGTACGGGTGCTCCGGAATGACCTCGCCGTCGACGTACGGACGAAGCGCCGGCAGGCGTGGGTCGAACGAGGTCGACAGCGCTTGCGCGGTGAACGGATTCGCCGCAACGGCGGCGTGCGCGTCGATGAGATCGTCGGGCGTGAAGCGCGAGAACGCTTCGCGCGTCACGCTCACGCCGAGATGCGCAGCCATCTTCTCGGCCAGCTCTCGTGATGCCGACCGCGCCATGCGCGTGTCCGACGTCCCGCTCATCGCGATCACTCGGTGGAAGAGTCCCTCGGCCCGCGGGTTGACCATCAGCGTCAGGCAGGCCGCCGAGCCCGCCGATTGCCCGCCGATCGTCACGTTCGCCGGGTCACCCCCGAACGCGGCCGCGTTGTCCTGCACCCAGTGGAGCGCCGACAACCAGTCGAGGACGGCCCGGTTCGGCGGAGCATCCTCGATATCGAGAAATCCCTCGATGCCGAGGCGGTAGCCGATCGTTACGACCACGACGCCGTCGCGGGCGAACCGCGTGCCTCGGTACCACGGACTGCGATTGCATCCCGACACCCAGCCGCCGCCGTGGATGTACACGAAGACCGGGAGCCGGGCGTCGCCCGGGTCGGGCGTGTACACGTTGAGGTTGAGACAGTCGTCGCCGCGCTCGACGGGCTCGGGAATGATCGTCGTGACCGGATCTCGCTGCGGCGCGGTCGGCCCGTAGGCCAACGCCTCGCGCGTGCCGTCCCACGGAGCGACTCGCTCAGGTGGAAGAAAGCGTCGCGCCCCGAACGGAGGCTCGGCGAACGGAATGCCGAGGAACACCGCAGCCTGCTCCTCGACGAAGCCGCGCACGGCGCCCGAAGACGTCCTGACGACGGGATCGCTCATGCCGCCCACCCTAGTCCCGGAAGACCGGCGGGCGTTTTTCCTTGCGCGCCTTGACCGATTCTTCGAAGTTCTGGGTCGTCAGCCGGACGAAGAGCTGCGCGATGCCTTCGTGATCCATGTGCGCGGCAAAGCTCGCAGCGTCGAGGCTCGACCAAAGCATCCGTTTCGTCAGCTCGATGCCGGGACGGCTGAATCCGATGATGCGCTCGGCGAGCTCGTAGCAGGCGTCGAGGAGCTCGTCCGGTTCGGTGACCCGGGAGACAAGACCCATGTTCCCGGCCTCCGAAGCGTCTACGTCGCGGCCGGACAGCATGATCTCGAACGCGCGGGACGACCCGACGGCGCGCGGCAAGAGATAGCTGATGCCCAGCTCGGCCGCCGTCAGGCCGTTGTTGATGCCGGCCGCGCGGAAGTACGCAGCCGTCGACGCGATGCGAACGTCCATCGCGAGCGCGAGACAGAACCCGCCGCCGATTGCGGCGCCGTTGATCGCGCCGATCACCGGCTGGTGCATGCGGCGGATGGAGAGGATCACGTCGTCCAGCAGCTCCATCGCGCGAAGCGCGATCGTCGGCACGGTCAAGCCCTCGATGTTCGGCACGATCCCGGAGTCCTCGTGGTCTGCCCCCGAGCAGAACCCGTGACCGGCTCCGGTCACGACGACGACGCGTGTGTCGTTGTCACCACTGACTTCGCGCAGCGCATCGCGGAACGGAATCATCACGTCGAAGGCCATCGCGTTCATCCGGTCGGGCCGGTCGAGCGTGATGAGCGTGACGTGCGGACGCGGCTTGTCGACCTCAACGAACTTCTCCGTCACGGAACGAGGACGACCTTTCCGGTGACGCGCCGTTGTTCGAAGTCGCGCAACGCATCGGTGACGCGATCCAACGGAACGACCGACGGCGCGATCGGTCGAAGTCTCCCGTCGCTGACGGCGTCGATCACCTCCGCGACCAAGGCTCGGTTCTCGTCGGGGTTGCGCATGACCCAGCCGCCCCACTCCACCCCGACGACCGTCCGATTGTTGAGCAGGACCTGATTGAGCGGAATGCGCGGGATCTCCCCGGCCGCGAAGCCGATCACGACGTAACGGCCCATCAGCTTCAATGCGCGCAGGGCCGGCTCGGCCAAGTCGCCGCCGACCGAGTCGTAGACGATGTCGACGCCGCCCCCGGAGATCTCGCGTGCGCGAACCTTGATGTCCTCCGACGAGTCGATCGTCGCCTCGGCCCCCAGTGCTTCGGCCGCCGCTCGCTTGTCGGCGCTCGACGCGACGCCGATCACCCGGGCGCCGAGACTGCGCGCGACATCCACGGCGGCGAGACCCGTGCCGCCTCCGGCGCCGAGGACGAGCACCCACTCGTCGGGGGCGACGGTCGTCCGGCGCGTCAGCGCGAACCACGCCGTCGCGTAGCTCTGCACGAGCGACGCGCCCTCCTCGAAACCGATCGTGTCGGGCAGGGGGAAGACCGCCGACGCGCCGGCGATCGCTTGCTCCGCGAATCCTCCCAGTCCGACCGACGCGATGACACGGTCACCGGCGGAGATCCCGTCGACACCGTCTCCGATGTCCGCGACGACACCGGCGACCTCCGTTCCGGGTGTATACGGCACCGGCGGCTTAATCTGGTAGCCGCCGCGGATCATGAGTGCGTCGACGAACGTCATGCCCGCCGCGCGCACATCGACGAGGACCTGACCCGGCCCGGCCGTCAGCGGTTCGCTCTCCTCGATCGTCACGGCATCGAGGGAGCCGATCTCATGGCAGACAACTCGCCGCACGAGCGGCAGCCTCGCATGCTCGCGACCTCCGCCGCTACCCTCCCTCGATCACGCCGTCCATGCCGCCGTGGTACGAGCACTGGAACTCGGTCACACCCTTGGGAATCCGCAAGCGGGCATGCGCCGTCTCGCCGGGCTCGATCGTGCCCGTCGTCAGGCCGAGATCCTCGACTCGGAACTCATGGTTTGTGTCGCCGAGGTTCTTCACCTCGACGACGATCGCATCACCTGCCCTGCCCTCGAGCACCGTCTTGTCGAACGTGTTGTCGCGCGCGTAGATGACGACGTCCGAATCAGGAACGGATCCTCGTCCCACGTCGCCGGACGGATCCGACGTCTGACACGCTCCGAGGACGAGGCCGGAGAGCATCACTGCGGCGCCGATGATGAAGATCTTGCGCATGTTGGTCTCCAAAGAGTCGACATGCGCGCAGCATGGATGCAGCCGGCAGCGACAACAATCGGGAATCTTCCCCTTTTATCCCTGACCGACATGGTTTGGGGTCCGGGATCACCCGGAGGTCAGTCGAAGGTCCATTTCGTAGACGTCTTCACGTCTTCATCTCGCCAGCCGTAGACGACGAGTGGTCGCACCAGGTAGTTGAGCCAATCGTCCTCGAGTCCATAGCCGTACTTTTCGTTGTAGACGGCCACGGCTCTGACCCGGCGCTCTCCATCATTCGTGCGCTCGGCCGTCCCTTCGACGATCAACACGTCGACCGCGCTGTCGACGTGGATCGTGATGTCGACATTGCCGTCGGACCGCTTCGTGGCTCGCTGCACGCCCCCGTGACCGATGCTGAGATAGAGGAGACCTTCGAACCACACTCCCCAAACGGGACGGGCCTGGGGGAAGCCGTTCCGGCGTGTCGTGACGACCCAGTAGTTGCGGCACGACACGAGTTGGTTCTCGGCCCACTTCCACGGCAAGAGCTCGGTGCCGCGCTCCATCCCGAGCGTCGGCTTCGAGGCTACGGGCCCGGGCACTACTTCCCTTTGAAGTCGGGCTTGCGTTTCTCGGCAAAGGCCTTCGGGCCTTCGCGTGCGTCCTCCGTGAGGAACGTCTCGATTCCCAGCGGCGCTTCGAGCTTGAAGGCCTCCTCCTCGGGGAGGCATTCGGTGACGCGCAGCGTCTTGAGGATGTTGCGAACGGCAACCGGCCCGTTCGCGGAGATCGTCTCCGCGATCTCCTTTGCCTTGTCGAGGGCACGGCCGTCCTGGACGACGTAGCCGATCAGACCGAAGTCGAGGGCTTCCTTCGCGGTAATGCGTCGGCCGGTCAGCAGCATGTCTGCCGCCACCGTGTACGGGATCTGCCGGCGCAGACGTACCGTCGAGCCGCCCAGCGGGAAGAGTCCCCAACGCACCTCGGCCACGGCGAACTGCGCGCTCTCGCCGGCGACCCGTATGTCCGTTCCCTGCAGAACCTCGGTGCCGCCGGCCACGGCATATCCCTCCACTGCGGCGATGAGCGGCTTGTCGAGCAGAAATCCTTTGAGCAGCGGCTTGAGGTAGGTGGGGTCGAACGAGCCCTGACGCTCCCCCTCGGTCATGCCCTTGCCCGGATCGCTGGCGGCGAAGCCCTTGAGGTCGGCTCCCGCGCAGAAGTGACCGCCGGCGCCCGTGAGGATAGCGACGCGGATGTCCGGATTCGCGTTCACCTCGTCCCACGCCTCGGACATGATCTGCATCATCTCGGTGGACAGCGCGTTGCGCGCCTCGGGACGGTTCATCGTGACGATCAGCGTGTGACCGTCCCGCTCGACCAGACATTCGCTCATCGTTCACTCCCGTATTGCTTGGTCTCCGGACGCTCGAGCAACAGTGCGTGCGCAGTCGTTTGCGCGAGAGGTCGATGCCGGACACCCTTCGGCTCAACGAAAACATCACCCGCGTGCAGGTGCACGGGCTCGGCCCCCTCGAGCTCGATCGTGAACTCGCCGTCCCAGCACAGAAACAGCTCGTCCTCGTCGTGTGCGTGCCACGGGAACTCGCCTTCCAGCCGCGCGATGCGGACGATCGAGTCGTTGACCTCGACGACGTCGTGCGGCTGCCAGGGTCCGGGCAGGGCTTCGACGAGAGACGGAATCGAGATCGCGCTACGGCTTGGCGTCACGCACCACCCACATCGCAAAGAACTGCGCGGCGCCGCCGTATGCGTGGCCGACGGCGGTCTTCGCGCCGTCGACCTGGTGCTCGCCCGCCATCCCACGCACCTGCAGCGCTGCTTCGAGGAAGCGCAGCATCCCGGACGCACCGATCGGGTTCGACGACAGCACACCGCCGGACACGTTCGTCGGCAGCTTGCCGCCGAAGTTCGTCTCGCCGGACTCGACGAGCTTCCAGCCTTCGCCGGGCGCGGCGAAGCCGAGGTTCTCGAGCCACATCGGCTCGTACCACGAGAACGGCACGTAGCACTCGAGCACGTCCACATCGTTGATCGGATCCTTGATGCCGGCTTGCCCGTAGACGTCGGCGGCGCAGTCCTTGCCGCCCTGCGGACTCACCGGGTCGCGTCCGGGGAACTGGCCGAGCTCGCTCCGGATGGCCGTCCCGTGCACCCACGCGACCTGCTTCTTCGACCCGTCGGCGACTTTCTCGTTTGCGAGCACCATGGCGGCCGCGCCGTCGGACGTCGGGCAAGACTCGAGCCGGCGCACCGGCTCCCACACGTACGGCGAGTCGAGCACCTGCTCGATCGTGATGTCCGGAAGCTTCAGGTGCGCGTACGGATTCTTCAGCGCGTTAAGGCGGTCCTTCACGGCGACGGCGGGACCGATGTAATCGGGCGCGTTCGCGCGGTCGATGTACGCGCGCATGTGCGGCGCGAAGTATCCTCCGGCGCCGACGCTGCCGCTTCGTCCGCCGCTGAAAACCGCTGTGGTATCGCCCTCCGACTGCTTCTCGAAGCCGATCGTGAGGACTTTGTCTCGCACGCCGGACGACACGAGATGGGTCGCGACCACGGCCGTCGAACCACCGACGCTTCCGGCCGTGTGCACGCGCATGATCGGCTTGCCGGCGCAGCCGAGCGCGTCGGCCAGGTACATCTCGGGCATCATCACGCCCTCGAATGTGTCGGGCGCCTTGCCGATGACGACGGCGTCGATGTCCGTCCAGTCCATCTCGGCATCTTCGAGGGCCCGGACGGCGGCCTCACGCAGGAGCCCGGCCATCGACAGGTCGTCGCGCACCTTCTTGTGGTGCGTCTGTCCGATGCCCACGACGGCCGTGCGATTCACTCGTCGCCCTCCAAGACACACACGAGGTTCTGTTGGAGGCACGGACCGGCGGACGCGTGGCCGAGCACACGCTTCCGACCGCCTTCGATGATCTGGTTCGCCGCCTCGCCGATGCGGACCAAGCCTGTGGCGATGACGGGGTTGGCTTTGAGCGCACCGCCCGACGGATTTATCTCGACGTCGTTGCCGAGTCCGAGCGCTTCGCGCAGGATCAGCTCTTCGTGGCTGAACTGCGCGGCGAGCTCGGCCACCTCGATCGGGCCCTTGCCGACACCCGCTTGCTCGGCCGCAATCCGGGCCGCGTGTGAGACGCTCAGGTCGCGGGTGCCCGGATAGTGCGGATCGACGCGATGATCGATGCCGGAAATCCACGCCGGACGCTCGCACAGCTCGCGCGCCTTGTCTCCGACGGCGAGAACGATCGCGGCGCCGCCGTCCGACATCGTCGGCGTGTCGTGCGCGCGCAGCGGCTCCACGACGTACGGCTCTTTCAAGAGAGCATCGGCGTCGCCGCCGCGAATGCGAGCGGCGACTTCGGCGAAGTCCTTCTCGGTGGCCTTGCCCGAAGTGATCAGCGCCTGCGCCTGCAGCGCGGCGAGGGAGATGTTGTCGGGCCACAGCGGCATCAGGTAGTAGGGGTCGAGCCCGACCACCGACACTTCGCGCCAGTCGCAGCGCGACGTTATGCCGGAGGCGAAGACCAACGCTGTGTCGATGTCGCCGTGGTGCAGGCGCACCCAGGCTTCATAGAGCGCCCACGCACCGTCCATCTCGACGTGCGACTCGGAGATCGGGGGCCATGCGCCGGTGACCTCGAGGGTTTGCACGAACGCGAATGGCGCGCCGGACAGGTAGTCGCAGCTCGCCGAGCAGGTGAACCCGATGTCCTTGCGGGTGAGGTTGGCACGATCGAGCGCCTCGTTGACGGCGGGGAAGAGCATCTGCGTTTCCGTCTCTTCAACACCGAATTGAGGTGTCGACTGCGCGTAGCCGACGATCGCGATATCGGTCAAAGAACGTGCTCCTGGTACTCCTCCCGCGGTAGGTCGGGCTCACCGGAAGGAACCCAGTGCTTCACCGCGTTCGTGAGGCCCCAGCCGCGCATGCCGCCGCCTTCCGCGGAGCGTTCTTCTTCGGACGCCCACACGGCCTTCACGCGCATGCCCATTCGCACCTCGTTGTGCGGGATCTCCTCGATGCGCTGCTGGCCGATCGTCGAGTCGGAACCGTCGAGCAGGAGGTTGGCGAGGACGTACTCATCCTTCTCCTGCTGGCCCTGGTACTGGATCGGTGTGATGACGGTGAAGGACGTGACTGTGGCCGTGTCCTTGACTTCGACTTCGTGCTCCTCGGTCGTGACGACGGCACACCGGGGGCAAAAACCTTTCGGCGGGACGTAGACGAGTCCGCAGACCGGACATTTGTGCCCGACGATGCGACCCTCGCGCATCAACTCGTCGAAGCGGCGGTGCACGGGGCTCGTGACGATCTTGTAATCGAGGTTCACCACTTGCTGCATAAAGGCAACCGGCTCTTGCGCGCTCCCGCGCACTCCCAGTTGATCGGGGGCGCTCACGGCGGCTCCGCCGCCTGCGCCCCCCGAACCCCCCGCGGAAGCAGTGTCGTTCATGCGGGCTCGAAGCACTCGATGTCGGTGATGTGTCCTTGCCGCTCGTCGCGCCAGCGGATCTTCACCCGCATGCCGTCGGCGATCGAGTCCCGCGGCGCGTCGAGCGCGTGCAGCATGGTCGTGTCGGCGCCGTCCAGCTGAACCTGCGCCCACGCAAACGGGTGGTCCAGCGGATGCTTGCGCATCGGCTCGGTCACCCAGGCGAAGTTCCGGACGACACCCTCCTCGGCGACCTCGACGAGGTCGTCCTGCACGGCATCGCCCGTCTCTGGGTCGTATTCGAGCGGTGGGACGAACACCCTGCCGTCCTTCGTTCGGGAGCCGAGCACCTTCTGGTCCCTCAAGCCGGTGAAGAAGGCGCCGACGACCGGGCCGAGACTCCTTCTATAAGGAAACTCGAGGGTCCACTCCGCCACGCGCGAAAGTAGAACACATTCTAGTTCTTCCGAACCACTCGACACGTCGGCGTAAGGTGTCGGCATGCCGATTCCCGTTCGTCCGCTCGGCGCCCAGGGACTCCACGCGTCGGCGCAAGGTCTCGGCTGCATGGGAATGAGTGCCTTTTACGGCGCGACGAACGAGGGCGAAGCGCTCGCGACGATCGATCGCGCCCTCGAGCTCGGCGTGAACTTCCTGGACACCGCCGATGTGTACGGACCGTTCACCAACGAGCAGCTGGTCGGGAAAGCCATTCGCAACCGCCGGGACGACGTCGTCCTCGCGACGAAGTTCGGCATCGTGCGTGCACCCAACGACCCGAGCGGACGCGCGATCGACGGCAGCCCGGAGTACGTGAAGCGCGCCTGCGACGCGTCGCTCGAGCGGCTCGGCGTCGATCACATCGATCTCTATTACCAGCACCGTCCGGACGCGCAGACCCCGATCGAGGACACAGTCGGCGCCATGTCGGAGCTCGTGATGGCGGGCAAGGTGCGCTACCTCGGCCTGTCGGAAGCGGGACCGGACACGATCCGCCGCGCGCACAACGTCCATTCGATCACCGCGCTGCAAAGCGAATGGTCGCTGTGGTCGCGCGACATCGAGGTCGGCGTGCTCGAGGTGGCGCGGGAGCTCGGCATCGGGATCGTCCCGTACAGCCCGCTCGGGCGCGGCTTCCTCACCGGCGAGATCAAAAGCCCGGACGACCTCGAGGACAACGACTTTCGTCGAGTCATGCAGCCGCGCTTCCAAGGTGACAACTTCGCCAAGAACATGGAGCTCGTCGAGCAGGTCAAGGCCATGGCCTCCGAGAAGGGCTGCACGGCCGGGCAGCTCGCGCTCGCATGGGTGCACGCGCAGGGCAACGATGTGTTCCCGATTCCGGGAACCAAGCGGGTGAAGTGGATCGAGCAGAACGCGGCGGCGTTCGACATCTCCTTGAACGACGAGGAGAAAGCGCGCCTGGAGTCGGTGCTCTCACCCGACGCCGTCGCCGGCGATCGCTACACCGACATGAGCTGGGTGCGGATCGAAACGACTTAGACGATCACGCAGCGTGTGCCGGTATAGATCGTCGGCATGCACTTGTTGCAATGAATACACGCGGCTTGCGTCGCGGCGTCCGCCCGCATCTTGATCGGCAGCTCCGGCTCGCACAACAGCGCCCGCGCCATCGCCACGAACGAAAAGCCTTCGTCCAGCGCGCTGGTGATCGTGTCGAGGCGGTTGATACCGCCGAGCAGGACGAGCGGCATCTTCAGCGCCGCGCGGAAGCGACGAGCTTGCGGAAGGAAATACGCCTCCTCGAACGGGTAGCTCCGCATGAACCGTCTCGCCGTGAGCCTGAACCCGGCCCGCATGACCGGCGGCATCGTTTGCGCCATCTCGGCAATCGGCACGTCGCCGCGGAACAGGTACATCGGGTTCACGAGCGAGCTGCCGCCGGTCAGCGTGATCGCATCGAGCGCGCCGTCGGCTTCGAGCATCTGTGCGACGGCGATGCTCTCGTCCTCCTGAAGTCCACCTCGCACGCCGTCGGCCATATTGAGCTTCGCGGTGACCGCGACGTCCGATCCCACGGCCTCGCGTACGACCTTCACGACCCGCCGCGGGAAGGCGGCCCGGCTCTCGATATCGCCGCCCCATCGGTCCCGGCGCTTGTTGAGCTTCGGCGAGAGGAATGCGCTCAGCAGGTAGTTGTGGCCCAAGTGGAGCTCGAGGGCGTCGAAGCCGCCGGCAACGGCGGCCTTCGACGCCGCCGCAAAGTCGCCGGTGACGCGGGCGATGTCGGCCTCCGACATCGCCCGCGTCAACTTCAGCGAGATCGGCGCGAACACGCGCGACGGTCCCAGAGCCGGACTTCTCGTTCCGGCCGGGTTCGCGACGGGACCCGAGTGCCCGATCTGCGCGCACGCCGCCGCTCCTTCTGAGTGAATGGCGTCGGTCAACCGCAGCAAGCCCGGGACGGCGTCGCCGGTGAGCACGATGTTGCGGCCGTCAGTCGTCCCTTCGCGCGACACGGCGCAGTAGGCGACCGTCGACATGCCCACGCCTCCGGCGGCGACACGCCGGTGGAACTCGATCAGGTCGTCGGTCACCACGCGCTTGGGCGTGCGTCCCTCGAACGTCGCGGCCTTGATGATGCAGTTGCGCAGCGTGACCGGGCCCAGCTTCGCGCTTGCGAACGGGTCGCTCACACCTGCTCCGTCGGCACATCGAAGTACAGCTGATAGCGTCGCGCCCGCTCGCGCATCTCGCCTTCGTCGAGTCCCGTGTCGGCGAAGGTGTACTCGTGGACGCCGTGCTTGTCCGATGGGTTGGCGTCGAGGAATGTCCGCATCCGTGCCTCGGCTCCCGGATCGAGCTCCAGGCCGAGGCGCTCATACACGGTTCGGATCGTCCCGAACGGATCGGCCATGAACGCGCGGAACTGCACGTCGACGACGCGATCGGCCGGCACGGTTCCGTTCTCACGCGCGTCGACGGAACGATCGACGCCCAGAAGGATGTACTCGGCGAACTCCTCCGCCACTTCCGGGATCGCCGGATCGTCGCACGCCAGTCGGCGCAGCAGCGCGATCAACGACGAGATCGACGAGATGATCCGCACGGGATCGCGATGTGTCTGGATGAGCACGGCGTCCGGGTATTCGGCCACCAGCGCGTCGAGGCACCAGATGTGTCCGGGCGACTTCAGCACCCACCGCTCGCCCGGGTGCTCGGACTGCAGGTGCTGCAGGTACGCACGATGCCACCGATACGCGGGCGCCATATCCGCCTCGTGCAACAGCCACTGCGCGTAGGACGGAAGGTGGTACATCGTCGGGAAGATCATGCTGCGGAAAGCCGAGCCCGTGATCCGCACACACTCCTGCGCCAACCGCGGACCGATCGGGTGCATCGCGCGGAAGTTCGGAATGACGAGATCGACCATGGACGACATGGCTTCGGCTTCCTCGATGCGCCGATCGGACTCGTATGTCGCGGTTTGTGGCGGCGGCACCGGCGAGTCGACCTCCCACGCCAGCGGGACGCGGGCGGCCGGATCCTGCGCGAGCAGGTCGTGGAGAATCGTTGTCCCCGTGCGTGCCTGTCCGACCACGACGATGGGCGGCGTGACGTCCGCGTCGCCGACGGCGGGATGCGCGTTGCGCCAGGCAACGATGCGCAACCGTCTCGACAAGTAGTCGACGAGCTCGCCGGGCACGATCGTCTTACCGAGCTCGTTCAGCCTCGCTTCGCCGAGGGCGTCGAGCAGCCGCTCGAGGCCCTCGCGCCAGTCGTCGTCGCCGAGGTCGTCCAGGCCGGTCTGTTCCTGCGCTTGCGCGACCAAACGCTCGAGGGTCTCCACGCGGCAACATTAGACCCATGCCGAATTACGAGACGAGCGCAGCGTTCCAAGAGCTGATGCAAGAGCTCTCGGGACTCGAGGCGCGCTTCGAAGGGCTCGACGAGCCCTCCACGCTGGAGGGCTACCGGTGGATCTTCTCGATCCTGCAGGTCGCCTTCGATGCCTACGTGTGGGCCGACACGGCACGTCCGCGCTTCGTCGACATCGTCGGCCCGTACAAGAAGTGGGGCGGCGACAACCCGGACGCGTTCTACCAGTACGCACCGATCGATCCCAACCGCACGTACCGCGTGCGCGGCCGGCGCGGCGACGCCGTGTACCTGTCGCTCACCGTCTATGGAGGCCCGGACGACGGCCGCTACTCCGAGCGAATCGTGGGCACGGTCAACGACCGCGACCTCACATTCGACGAGGAGGGCAGCTTCGAGATCGTCCTGAGCCCGTTACCGCAGGACGGCGCGTGGCTCAAGCTCGAGCCGGACGCCGTATGCGCGATCACGCGCGACTACGTCGTCCATCCGGACGCCGATCGCCGCACCGAGTGGCACATCGAAGCCGACGACCCGCCGGCGACGAAGCGGGACGACGATGCCGACCTCGCACGGCGTCTTCGCGCGGCACGGACGTGGGTGAAAGAGCAGGCGCAGATCGTTCCGCTCGCCTTCGGGCAGCCGAATTCAGTCGACGATCCCTATCCCGTGCCGCAGAAAACGTTCGGCTGGGCCGCCGGCGACGCCGCCTACGCGATGGGCCGCTTCGAGCTCGGACCACACGAGGCCCTCGAGCTCTCAGGAACGTCGCCGGAGTGTGCGTTCTGGAACATGGTCTTGTGGAACCCGTTCCTGCACACCTACGACTACGCATACGAGCGCGTCGCGATCAACGGGGGCCAGGTCCATTACGAGGACGACGGCTCGTGGAAGATCGTGGTCGCCTCACATGATCCCGGCCACCCGAACTGGGTGTCGACGGCCGGACACACCAAGGGCTTCATCTGGTTCCGCTGGTTCATGCCAAAGCAAACACCCGGGCCGATCGCGGCCCGGGTGCTCGCACTTCCGAGGTAGTCGGCGCGCTACCGCATCCAGCGCGACAGCCTGATCCCACCGAAACCAAGGCCGATCATCCCAATCCCGCTGAACACGAGGCCGAGAATCGCGGCACCGGTCTTCGGGAGCTGGTCGTCGTCCGAGGATGCGGACAGCACCCGCGTCTCGACGGGGTTGCGCACCACAGTGCTCACGCCCTCGAGACCGGCCCCGACCACACCGACGACGACACCGGCGATCGATGCGCCTTCCTCAGCGCAGTCTGCGAGCGTCGCTGCGGCGCTCGCGGTGTCGACGATCTTGCCGGCGACACCCTTCGCGAGGAACTCCGCGTGGACCACCTTGGTCTCGCCCGGTTTCACGTCACCCAGGTTCCTCCAGCCGAGCGTTCCTTCCGTCAGCGTGCCGGCCAAGTTGGTCGGCGCCTGGGGCTCGGTCGAAACGACCTCGAAGCGGGAGCCGCCCTCGGTCGTGATGACGTCGTCGAGCTTGACCGCCTTCAGCGTGCAGTCGTACGGGTTCGTAATCGCAAAGTCGACGCCGAACGTCTCACCGACGTCCACAGATCCGACCGACGGCGTCTTCTTCACGGGGATGGCGCAGTTCGCGCCACCCGCAGGTGCCTGACTCTGCGTCTCCATGTGACCGATGCGCAGGTCGGCGATCGAGTTCTCCGGCAGACCCGCCAGCGTGCGGACGCGAACGACGTCCACGGCGGCTGCCGTCTTCGTGCCGTCCGGCGCAATCAGCGGCTTCGATCCTGCGGCGCCGCCGATGGCGCGCGCAGGCTCACCGATCGCGATCTCCGCCAGACCGGGGATCGTCACGACGAGACCTTCATCCGTGAAGACTTGCTGCAGCGTCAGGATGTTCTCGACGCCGTTCGGACGGACGATGCGCACGACGGGCGTCTCGGGCGTCGCCTTCGACGGTCCGTACTGGACGAAGGACTTACCCGGAATGCCCATTGCTACGGACTGGAGCACCCATTCACCGAGCAGCTCGATAGTGAACTCGTCGTCCGTGCCGCGGAACAGCGTCACCGGAGCAAACGTCTGGCGCACTTCGCTCAACACGCCGAAGTTGCTTCCGATGAGCTTGCCGGCGATGTCGCGCTGCGCGATGAACCGGCTCGCAGACCGCGACTGCGAAACGGATCGAGCCGGATCGGTTCCGTCCAGTGCGACGAGCGGGCTGACGAGACCGCCGACTTCTGGTTTCAGCTTCTCGTCGGAGTTCGTATCGAGCAGCTGCAGGTCGGCGACATAACCCAGCCCGTTCGATGCATTCACGCCGAGCGCACACGGCGTTTGCGTCGTGTTCGCGCCGGCCTGACCGCGCAAGAGGTCGACCCACGCCAGCGGCGCAGCGTCAACCGGACCGATCTCCTTGGTCACCACACCGAGCCGCGGCGGAGATCCGCGTTCGGCAGTTCCGGCGAGGATCAGCTGGTTCTCATCGGCCGGCGTGACGCCCAGCCCGACTTCGAGTCCCGAACCGCGTGCGAAGGACGTCTTGTCGTCCGCCTTCGGAACGAACTGCCTGCGGAACTCATTCAGCAGCCGTTGCGCCAGACCCGCGCGGTCGAAAGCCGACCCCGAGGTAGCTACCTCCACGTCGGTCAGCGTTGTCTCTCCCGCACGTAGCGCGTCGGCGTGCAAAACGGTCCCGTTGGCCATCGCGGACACGGGCAGCCCGGCCTCCACGCCTGCGTCGGCCATCGGCATGACGAGCCATGCCAGCGGCAATACGAGTGCCGCGACGACGGCCAACGCACGTCGACGTATCGGCATGCGAATCACTCCTTTCGACGGGTCGCGTCTAACGTCTCAACGAGTTCGGTTGCCCGATGCTCCGAGCAGGTAAACGTGGGGTCGCGAATTGGACTTTTGCGCTCACTGTCACGTGTTTCAGCACGTCGGGGCCTGCTTTGGCGCCCAGAATCAGAACGTGTTCTACTCTGCTCCGTGGCGTTCAACCTCGCCGATCTCATCGAGCATTCCGTCGACCTCGTCGGCGATCGCACCGCGGTCGTCGTGGGCGATCGGCGCGTGACCTACAAGGAGCTGGACGAGCGCGCGAACCGTCTGGCCCACCACCTCGCGGCCAACGGCGTCACGAAGGATTCGACGGTCGGCATCTACTCGCACAACTCCATCGAGTTCGTCGAGACGATGTTCGCCGCATTCAAGCTCCGCGCCGTCCCGATCAACGTGAACTACCGCTACGTCGCCGAAGAGCTCGAGTACCTTTTCGACAATGCCGATCTCGTAGCGCTCGTCCACCAGCGTCAGTTCGCGCCGGTGGTCGCGCAGGTGCTCCCACGGTCGCCGCTTCTCAAGCACGTCGTCGTCATCGAAGACGGAAGCGACGTGCCGTATGAGGGCGTTGAGTACGAAGCGGCGCTCGCCGAGCAGTCACCGGAGCGCGACTTCGAGCCGCGTTCGGACGACGACATCTACATGCTGTACACGGGCGGGACGACCGGGATGCCGAAGGGCGTCGTCTATCGCCACGAAGACGTGTGGCGTGTCCTCGGCGGTGGAATCGACTTTCAGTCCGGCGTAGCGATCACCGACGAGTGGCAGCAGTCGCGCACGGGAGCCGAGGCGCCGGCGGCCGGCGTGTCGTTCCCAATCGCGCCGCTGATGCACGGCGCCGGTCAGTGGGGAACGTTCAACGCGCTGTTCGGCGGGAACACTGTGGTCCTCATTCCGAAATTCGATCCGCACGAGGTGTGGAAGCTCGTGCAGCGCGAGAAGGTCAATACGATCGCCGTCACGGGCGACGCGATGGCCCGTCCGATGGTGGAAGCGCTGCGCGAGGGATCCTACGACACGTCGTCGGTCGTCGCCTTCTCGAGCACGGCCGCCGTCTTCTCGCCGTCGATCAAGGACGAGTACCTCGAGCTGCTGCCGAACTGCTTCCTGACAGAAGCGATCGGCGCGACGGAGACCGGGTTCTCCGGGCTCACCATGCATCAGAAGGGCCAGAAGGCGAGGGGCGGCGGTCCGACCGTGAACATCGGCCCGGAGACGATCGTCATCGACGACGACGGCACTCCGATCGAGCCCGGCTCGGGCAAGATCGGCCGCATTGCGCGCAGCGGCCACGTCCCGCTGCGCTACCACAAGGATCCGGAGAAGTCTGCGGCGACATTCATCACGATCAACGGCGTCCGCTACTCGATCCCCGGCGACTTCGCGCGCGTCGAGGAGGACGGCTCGGTCACGCTCCTCGGCCGGGGATCGAACTGCATCAATTCTGGCGGGGAGAAGATCTTCCCCGAAGAGGTCGAGGGCGCCTTGAAGTCGCATCCGGACGTCTTCGACGCGATCGTCGTCGGCGTGCCCGACGAGCGCTTTGGGAGCCGGGTCGCCGCCGTCGTCCAGGCGCGCGAGGGAAGAGAACCGACCCTCGAGCAGCTCGATCAGCATGTCCGGACGAAGATCGCCGGCTACAAGGTTCCCCGTGAGCTCTTCTTGGTGGACGAAGTGAAGCGCCAGCCCAGCGGCAAACCCGACTATCCGTGGGCGCAGGAATACGCTCTCAAGAACAGATGAGAACGCGCATCTGCGACGAGTTCGGCATCGAATACCCGATCTTCGGGTTCACGCCGTCGCCGGAGGTCGCCGCCGCCATCAGCCGTTCGGGCGGCATGGGCGTGCTGGGAGCCGTCCGCTACAACGATCCGGCCGATCTCGCCGACGCGCTCGATTGGATGGACACAAACGTCGACGGCAAGCCGTACGGCGTCGACGTCGTCATGCCGATGAAGATCCCGACGGAAGGCACGCCGACCGACCTCGGTGAGCTCATTCCCAAGGCCCACCGCGATTGGGTCGACGACACACTCCGAAAGCTCGGCGTTCCACCGTTGCCGGACTCATCCGAGCACAACGAAGGCGTGCTCGGGTGGCTGCACTCGGTCGCGCGGTCGCACGTCGACGTCGCGTTGGAGCACCCGATCCGGCTCATCGCGAACGCGCTCGGCTCCCCTCCGGACGACATCATCGAACGCGTGCACGAGCACGGCGTGAAGGTTGCCGCGCTCGCCGGAAAAGCAGTGCATGCCGAACGTCACGTCGGACGGGGTGTCGACATCGTCGTCGCCCAGGGACACGAAGCAGGCGGGCACACCGGTGAGATCGCGTCGATGGTGCTGTGGCCGGAGATCGTCGACGCCGTCGGCAAGGACGCATTCGTGCTCGGCGCCGGCGGTGTCGGAAGCGGCCGCCAAATCGCTGCCGCGCTCGCGCTGGGCTGCGACGGGGTGTGGATGGGATCGATGTGGCTGACCACGCAAGAGAACGCGATGATGGGTCAGATCGGCGCGACGACGAAGGCGATCCTCGCCGCGTCGTCGTCCGACACCGTTCGCACGCGCATCTACACGGGCAAGCCGGCGCGGCTGCTGAAGACCGAGTGGACGAACGCCTGGGACGATGAAGACGCGCCCGAGCCGCTCCCGATGCCGTTGCAGAACCTTCTCGTCGCCGAGGCGCACCAGCGGTTGATGCTCGCCAACGACCCGAACCTGGTGTCGATGCCCGTCGGTCAGATCGTCGGCCGCATGAACGAGATCAGGCCGGTGGCCGATGTGATCGCCGATCTCGTGTCCGGTTACGAGGAAGCCGCCGGCCGGATCGAAAAGGGCCGCTAGGCCTTCTCGAGCTCCTGCACGGCGGTCTCGATCGCACGGTGGAACGTCGGATACGCGTAGATCATCGTGCCGAGTGTCTTCAGGGGCACGCGTGCGTGGATGGCCAGCGCCAGCATCGACAGCACCTCACCGCCGCACGGACCGGCCGACGTCGCGCCGACGAGCACGCCGCGCTTGCGGTCGGCAACGAGCTTGATGAAGCCTTCGCCCTTGTGGATCCAGCCCCGCGTGGACGACGGGATGTCGCTTTTTCCAACGGCGACGTCGATGCCCTGCTCGCGAGCCTTCGGCTCGGTGAGCCCGGCAGCGCCGATCTCCGGGTCGGTGAACGTGACGCGCGGAAGTGCAGCATAATCGGCGGGCTCGACCGCTTCCCCTTGCAGGTCTTTGAAGATGATCGCCGCGTGGTACATCGCGATGTGTGTGAACAGACCCTTGCCGGTGACGTCGCCGAGCGCCCACAGTCCGTCACCGGCGCGCAGGTGATCGTCGACCTCGATGAATTTCGCCTCAGGGTCGAGCCCGGCGGCCTCGACGTTCAGCCGTTTGAGATCGGCCCTTCTTCCGGTCGCCACGAGCAAACGCTCACCTGAGACGTCCTGGCCTTCCTGGAGCCGGACATAGACCTTCCCGTGCTGCTTGGACACGGAAGTTGCCTTTGCTCCCGTAGCAATCGTGATGCCCTCGTCCGAGAATGTTTTCTGCAAGAGCTCGCACGCCTCGACTTCCTCCATCGACAGGATGTGCCGCTCGCCCTCGACGATCGTCACCTCCGAACCGAAGTGCGCAAACACCTGGGCGAGCTCGCAGCCGATCGCTCCACCTCCGAGAACGACGAGCGAAGACGGAACATGGTCGGCCTCGATGGCTTCACGGTTCGTCCAATAGTCGACGTTCGATAAACCGTCGATGGGTGGAATGACCGGCTCGGTTCCCGTGGCGACGACGAGCGCGCGCTCGGCCGTGTACTCGGTGCCGTCGACCTCGACCGATTTCGTGCCGGTAAGCCGTCCGGTTCCGCGCACGAAACGGCCGCCTTTCTTCTCGAAACGCTCGACGGCAACCTTGTCGTCCCAGTTGTCCGTCGCTTCGTTACGGATGCGCGACGCGACCTTCGTCCAGTTGGGCTCGACCTTCAACGTGCCGGCGAAGTCGGGGAGCCGGCGGGCTTCGGCGATCAGATCCGCGGCGCGGACCATCATTTTCGACGGGATACAGCCCCAGTACGGGCACTCGCCGCCGACGAGGCGGTGATCGATGCCGATCACGTCGCGGCCGGCGTCGGCCAGCTTGCCGGCAAGATATTCGCCGCCCGGTCCCATACCGAGAACGATCACATCCGCCGTCGTGCTCATCAGCATGAACCTACCCAAATCGCGGTAGGGTCCGACCATGCCGCCGTTCACGAATAGTATCCGCGTCCGCTACAACGAGTGCGACGCACAGGGCGCCGTGTTCAACGCGAACTACCTCACATACTTCGACGTGACGATCACCGAGCTGTGGCGCGACGCCTTCGGCTCCTACGACGAGGCGTTGCAGCGCTTCGGCGTCGACCTCGTCGTCGGTGAGACGAACGTGAAGTACATCCGGCCGGCCCGCTTCGACGACGAGCTCGACATCGCCTTACGTGTCGAGAAGCTCGGGACGACGTCGCTCACCACCGTGTACGACGTCCACCGCGACGGTGAACACATCGCAGAGGGACGGATTCGCCACGTGCTCGTCGGCCTCGAGGACGGCAAGAAGCGCGCAATCCCGGACGAGATGCGGCTCGTGCTCGAACGCTACGCGTAGCCCGCGCGGTCGGCCATCGATCGCGCATGGGCGGCGACCCTGGCGCTGAAGACCGGGCACCGATCGGGCGTCGGATGCGGACACGCGATCGTGTGCTCGAGCATCTCCTTCGCACGAGCAACGAACTCGAGCTGCGCCTCGAGATCGGCCAGCCGGGCTCTTGCGACCTCGCGCCAGTCCGGGTTCACGCGTCCGTCGGCGTCGACGATCTGCGCGACCTCCGCGAGCGTGAAGCCTGCGACCTTCAGCAAATCGACGACGGCGACCTGTTCGACGGCGCCCTGCTCGTACGTGCGCTTGCCGCCCGCGCGTCCGACGGGCTTGAGCAAGCCGCGCCGCTCGTAGAAGCGGAGGGCCGACGGCGCAACGCCGGTGCGCGCCGCCAGATCGCCGATCGTCAGGGTGTTCACCTGAACCATTAGGCGGGTTCGCGGCCGCCGATCTTTTCGGTGATCGCCGAGCACGAGTAGCGCAGCCGCTCCGCGTACCGGGGCACCTCGGCGGCCGGGATGTCCCCCTGGAACCCGATCAGGAACAGCGCAAGCGAGACGCGGCCGTTCGCGCCGAAGACCGGCGCGCCGATGTGATTGAGCCGGTACGTCGCCGAGTTGTCGAGCTCGATGAGCGCGTACTCGTCGACGCGAATCGCGCGAACGTTCTCTTCGAGCGATGGACGGCGTCCCTTGCGGGGCGTCTCGGCGGGACGCGGCTGGGGACCGAGTCCGAGCGAGTAGCCGCGCGCGCGCACCGACTCGACGGCCTGCCGGTAGCGCTTGATGTCGGACTTGCTCGCCGAGGGCCCGACCATCGCCAGCCAGTGATCGACCTCGGTCTGTGACGACCACGCAACGAAGACCGTCCCCAGCGGCGGTGTCATGGGCAGCCGCTGTCCGGGTTGCACGTCGATGCCGAACGGACGGCGCGAGCTCGTCCGCTGGAGGATCACGATCTGATCCTCGATCGCCGTCGAGGCGACGCAGTCCAGACCGAGCTCATCGGACAACGCCTGCATGTGCGGCACGGCAAGCTGCACGGCCGGATTCGACTCGACCGCCGCGCCGCCGAGCGCGACCAGGGCCGGGCCGAGACCGTAGGTCTTGCGCTCCTCCTCTCGGAGAACGAATCCGGACTCGGTGAGCGCCCCGAGGATCGCGTGCAGTGTGGCTTTGTTGAGATCGGTCGACCGCGCGATCTCCGACAGCGTGTAGCGGTCTTCGGGGTGCGCGGCAAGATAGTTCAGGACGGCGATCGATCGTTCGACGGCGGGTG
>DASQWC010000106.1:0-16655 GCA_035640475.1 Actinomycetota bacterium
ACCCAGCCCACGCCGATCGAGCCGCGGAGCTGCGCATGCGGAACGTTGTTGATGAGGAACGCCGACGGAGCGTCGGCGCTCGTGAGCCCGTATCGCGGCCGGTAGCCCTGACTCTCCGCCTGCTGCATCCACGCGAAGGCCACCAGTCCGCTGTCGTCGATGATCAGCACGTGGGTGACGCCGTTGCTCCGGAAGCGCAGGACGCCGGCCGAGATGTCCTCGGGCTTCGTCAGGACGGCCTCGCCGCCGAACGTGATCTTCCGCGCGGCGAGCTCCGGCTTCACGACTTCCTCGACGACCCGCTGCATCGCGTCGTCCTCGAGCCGCACGACGCCGACCTTCGCTTTCGCAGCGAAGAACTGCCGGCGCGCCAAGCCGTCGATCCAGAACTTCGCAATCCGCGAGCCGTTCGGTGCGCCGGGCATCGAAAATGTCTGCGCCGTGTCCGTCATGACCTTCTCGTCGAAGTAGAAGGCGACGACGTCCTGGACCATGGGCGTCCCTTTCTTCTGCATGCAGTACGCCAGCGTCGAACCAGTCGGCGCGGAGCTGACCGCCGCAAAGACCTTCGAGTCCTCCGTCCAGGACGTGCACGCGGCTTCCTGCTGCGCCTTGGACTGCGTGATGTTGGCGACGTCGTACGGATAGTAGAAGGGGGCGACCTTCCGGCCGGCGATCCCGCCGTGCTCGTTGACGTACCGGAAGACGGCGTCGTACATGCCCTTGTGGTCGCCTGCGCTCACGCCGCCGATGCCGAACGCGGCGGTGAACGCGTCGTCGTTCTCGACGTAACGAGCGCCGAGCTTGATCGTCGTGGCGTCGACGCCTCGCGTCTCGGGAACGACGACGGGACCTGTTCCCGGTCGCAGCGTCGATCCCCCGGCCCCCGAGCTCACACTGGGGCCCGAAGCCGCGCCCTGCGACCGCGCCTCACCGCGCGAGCGCTGCGCAGCCGCTGCGGCCGCCGTTGCGCGTTCGGATGCATCGGCCGCCTTGTCCGCCGCGAGGTCCGAACGCTTGGTCGTCGAAGAGCAGGAAGCCACGAACAGGACCGCCATCAGGCTCGCCAGCGCCCGGTGCATCCGCCCTCCCCGGCTTGTCCGGATCACTCCCAGTATGTTAACCATCACTAACGGGGAGGGAAAGTCCATGGCCCACGGCATTCGCATCGAGCGGGACATCGAGATGCAGACCCGCGACGGCGTGACCCTGCGTGCCGACGTCGTGCGGCCCGAGATCCAAAGCAAGGTTCCCGCCATCGTGTCGCGCACGCCCTACGAGAAGACCGCACAGTTCTCGATGAACACGTACTGCCCGCCCTACATCGCCGCACAAGCCGGATACGCCTACGTCGTCCAGGACATCCGAGGCCGGTACGCGTCGGAGGGCGAGTGGGACTTCGTCAACCTGAAGGAAGCCAACGTCGACGACGGCTACGACACGATCGAGTGGGTGGCGTCACAGGACTGGTGCGACGGCAACGTCACCATGGCCGGCGGCTCGTACGTCGGCGTCACGCAGATCTCGGCTGCGCTTGCCGACCCGCCCCACCTCAAAGCGATTGCACCGTCGTTGCTCGGCATCTCCCCGAGCCGGTCGCTGGCCCACACGCTCCCGCTCGAATCGATGACCGTCGGGTGGATGGCGGGACTCGCCGTCGACCGCCTTCTCAAGCTGCTGCCGACCGGCGAGGCCAACCCGGCCGATCTCATGAAAGCCCTCGAGGCGATGACCCACCCGGAGCGCACGGCGGCAGCGATGCCGCTCAACGACCTGCTCGTCCTCGAGTCCATCGGCTTGCCGCAATACGGCGAGGTCGACCAGCTCGTATCGAACACCGCTTCCGACTTCGGTCTCGAGCGGATCAAGGTCCCCGCGCTGTGGACGTCCGGCTGGTACGACAACGCCGGAGGCGCCGAGTCGTTCTGCGAGATGCGGTCCAAAGCCGCGACCGAGCTGGCGCGGTCCGAGTCGTGCGTCCTGCTCGGGGCGTGGACGCACAACTACGCGCTGCCCTTCGTCGGCGCACTCGGCCTCGGTGCGCTGGGCTCGGCGCAGGGCGCCGGTGTGCCGCAACTCCATCTGCGTTTCTACGACCGGCACCTGCGCGGCGCCGACCACCACATCGCTCCGGTCCGCTACTTCGTCATGGGAGCCAAGACTTGGCGCGAGGCCGACGACTGGCCGATTCCGGGAACCGAGTTCCGCCGCTACTTCCTTCGGTCCAACGGACATGCGAACTCCGTCGCCGGCGATGGACGCCTCAGTCTGGATGCCCCCGCCGCCGGCGAGTCGCCGGACGCCTTCCTGTACGACCCGGCCGACCCGGTTCCGTCGTGGGGGTTCCGGGTCATGTACACCGGCGGCACGACGGTCGCCGGGCCCTTCGAGCAGACTCGTGTCGAAAAGCGGAACGACGTGCTCGTCTACACCTCGGAGCCGTTCGCCGAGCCGACCGAGGTCGTCGGCGACATCGATCTGCACCTGTTCATCTCGTCGAGCGCGCCGGACACCGACTTCGTCGCGAAGCTCTGCGTGGTCTGGCCGGACGGAACGTCGATCAACCTCGCCGACGGAGCGCTGCGCACTCGCCGCCGCAACGGCCCCGGCACCGACGAGCTCCTCGAGCCCGGCCGCGTCACACCGCTGACCGTCGAGCTCGGCCCGACGGGCTACCTCTTCGAACCGGGCATGCGGCTGCGCATCCAAGTCACTTCGAGCGCCTTCCCGCACCTGGCGCGCAACACCAATACCGGGAACCCCGTCGAGGAGGACGCGTCGGGCATGGTCGCGACGAACACCGTCTTCCACGACGCCGAGTTCGCGTCCTACGTTGTGATCCCGGTGCAGCCGGAGCCGCCACCGATGGCGCCGATGACGCACCTGTTCGGCTAGGACTACCCCGCCGAGTGGGAGCCGCCTGAGTAGTAGAAACAGCCGTCCGCATTCGGGCACGGCTTGGGGTCGTAGCGCAGCAGCCGCCATTCGCGCGCGCCGTCGGTGCGTCCGGTCGCGAAACGCGTCGCCCAGGTGTACGGCGAGTCGTAGCTCTCGCCGAGCTTTTCTGCCGCGGCGAGCAATCCCTCCGGCGTGATGTCGTTCGTCTTGGCAAACGCTTTGTTGAGGAAGAACAGGTTGTCGCAATGGGTGCTCGCGTAGAGCCGCTGCGGGTTCGGGTAGCCGTTGGCGGCAATCACCTTCAGGCAGTCCGTAAACGTATTCGCCTTCTCCGCGCGGGGGTCCTGCTGGGGCAGATGGACGTCCTGGCCCGGCAGCCAGCTGATCGCCAGCGCCTTGTTCAGCTGACTCGGACCGGCCTGCTGCTCGATCGTCCCGGGCAGATTCACGCTCGTGAAGCCGTACCGCGGCCGGAAGCCCTGGTCCTCCGCGATCGTCGTGAAGAAGAACGGGATGATCGCCGCGTATTCGTCGAAGATGACGTGCGTCACGCCGGCCTGCTGGAAGCGCAGGACGGCGCTCTGGAGCTGCGCGCTCATCTGACCGAACTCGCCGACCGATTGCGGCGTGTGGATGACCGCCTCTGAGGTGAGCTTCAGCCCGCGCTTGCGGAACTCGTTGTCCATCAGCTTCTTGATCCGGCCGAAGACCGGCGCGTCGAAGCGCAGCAAGCCCAGCTTGTATCCGGCCGTGAAGTAGCCGGCGTCCTTCAGGCCGCCGATGTAGACGGGCACCCACCGCTCGGGCCGCATCCGGCTGGGTTGGTAGAGGTAACGCGCAAACTCGGCGAAGTACTTGCCGTCGTACGGCCACTGGTTCTGCTGGACGAGCGGCGTCTTCCCTTCCGCCAAGCACGCAAGCAGCGAGTCCGTCTGTCCGACGTGGCCGGAGACGACGGCAAACACCTTTTCGTCTCGCACGAACTTCTCGCAGGCCTGCTGGGCGAGCGAGTCCCATGTGTCGCTCGACGCGGCGTCGTATTCGAAATAGACGGGGACGATCTTGCGCCCGGCGATCCCGCCGCTCTTGTTGAAGTACTTCACGAGCGCGTCGATGATCGAGCGTTCGTTCGTTCCTTCCGCCGAGCCGCCGAAACCGACCGTCGCATACGCGGCGCCGAGGTCGGCCGCGTAGTTGAAGCCGATCTTGATCGTGTCCTTCGTGACGCCGCGGCCCATCCGGACGGCGCCGCCGCCCTCGACGACCGGCGGTCTGGCGGTTATGGGACTCGGCTCGGAGCCGGACGAGGCCGCTGCAGATGTCGTTCCTCGTGTGCCCGGAGTCGATGGTGCGTCCGGGGATGCATCCGCCGAAGCAGACGTGTCCTCGGTGACCTCGCCGGCACTCGCACGATCGGCCGTCTTCGACGTCGAAGAGCATGCGGCGGCCACGAGCAACATGACGGCCGTCCAGACGGCGACGGCCCAAGGACGTCTGTCCCCTCCCCGCAAGATGTTAATCGTCGTCAACATTCAAAGGAGTGTCAATAGGGACAGCCGCTCATCATCAGGAGTGCGGGGAGCGTTTGCAAAAAGAAGTATCAGGACCTTTGCAGGAAGTCACTGGCGTCGGGCATGATGTCGCCGGCTCCTGTAGGGGAGTCGTTCCCTGAGGATTGTGATTCCCCTTGATGACCTGGGTCTTTAGCTTGCGCTAGTGGGGCTAGGTTGCCTCCGAGCGCACCCGAGGAGCCCATTGTCGATTTGCGTTACTGGTGAGGTTTCGGGCATTCTGACCCTTCGTTGTACGCCCGGGTAGGCATCGAATCTGCCCGCGCGGGCGGGCTAGGGGTCCGGGCAGGGACCTCCGGGGGAAGCGATGAGTCGGGCAGGCATCACAGAAGGTCTACAAACGCTCGTCCGGGCACTGGACGACATCCGCGGACAGCTCAACAAGCTCACTCCGTTGCTGGACCGGGCGCGCATCGTCGGACTGTACATCCGTCAGGCCTTGGAGCAGCTGCCGTTCGCTCCGCGTGGAAGTGCGCCGGCGCTCGCGCTGTCGGTCTCGACGCTTGTCATCGGCGTCGCGCTCGTTCTGGTGCGGACGGGCGGCCCGACCGAACCGGTCTTCGACGAGCAGTACCTCGCCGCCGGGGCTTCGGTTTCGATGCAGGCCTTCGAGCTCCCGCCGCTTCCGACGGCCGCGCCGCAGATCAGGCCGGCGGCGTCACCGAGCCAGCCGATCACCCGCGTTGTCTTCCCCACCTCGCGTCTGACGAGGTCGCAGGGGATCCGAGCAGCGGTTTCGACCGCACACAAGCTCATCGGCAAGCCATACCGCTGGGGAGCGTCCGGGCCGAACGCATTCGACTGCTCGGGACTCACGTCGTTCGTTTGGCGGGCGGCCGGTCTCCACCTTCCGCACAGCTCGGTCGGGCAATACAACTCCCTGCCCCGCGTCTCGCTTTCCAACCTGCAGCCCGGCGACATCCTGTTCTCCAGGTGGCACGGCGGCGGTCACGTCGGCATCTACATCGGCGGCGGCCGCATGATCAGCGCGCCGCAGACGGGCAGGCGCGTCGAGATCTCTGCCCTTCGGGGTCACACGATCGGCGCCGTCCGTCCCGCGCTCCTGCTGCGCGAGGACCAAGGCGAGCAGAGCTAGCCGGCTGAATCGACTAAGGCCGCGTTCACTACCCAGCGCAGCTGGGGCCTGATCGGGAACGACCCGGACGGGAAGAGCTGGGTCATCATCACGACCGTGACCTCTTCCAGCGGGTCCACCCAGAAGGTGGTCGAGGCCGCGCCGCCCCACATGTACTCGCCGTGGGAGGCGAGCGACCGGTTCGCCGGCGGGTCGATGACGACGCCGAAGCCGAGCCCGAAGCCGACGCCGGGCATGGCCGTCTCCGACGCGCCCTCCCCGCCCATCGTCTGGAGATCGACGCCGCCGGGCAGGTGGTTCATCGTCATGTAGTCGAGGGTCTTTCGTCCGATGATGCGCTTGCCGTTTAGTTCGCCGCCGCGAACGAGTGCCGTTACGAAGCGCTGGTAGTCGTCGATGGTCCCGACCAGTCCGCCGGCTCCCGACAGCAGCTTCGGTGGCTTGAGGTAGCTGCCCGGGAACGGCTTGAGTTCCTTGTTCTCCCGCGTGTAGCACTGCGCGAAGCGGTCGTGCTTGTCCTCGGGCACCCAGAACGCCGTGTCGGTCATTCCCAGCGGACCGAAGATGTTCTCCTCGAGATAGACGTCGAGGGCGCGGCCGCTCACCACTTCCACGACCCGGCCGACGACGTCGGTGGCGGCGCTGTACAGCCACTTGGTGCCGGGATGGAAGGCCAGCGGCAGCGAGGCGAGTGTGTCGCAATACTCCTCGAGGTTGAGCTCCCGGAACCCGAAGCCCAGACCGGCCTTCCTGTAGATCGAGCCGACCGTGCCGGGTTGGAACCCGGTGGACAGACCGGACGTGTGCGTGAGGATGTCGTGGATCGTGACCGGACGGCTGGGCTCCTCGGTCGTGTAGTCGTCCGGCGCTCCGGAGACGTACACACTCGCGCCGGCGAAAGACGGGATATAGCGGCTCACGGGATTGTGGAGCAGGACCTCACCCTTCTCGACGAGCTGCATGAGCGCGATCGATGCGATCGGCTTTGTCATCGAGTAGATGCGGAAGATCGTGTCGTCTTCGAGCTTGCGGCCGGACTCGATGTCGGCCATGCCGTAGACGTCACGGAAGACGATCTCTCCGCGTCGGGCCACGATGACCGACGTGCCCGGGAGCTTTCCCTCATCGACGTACCAGTGGCAGAGGTCGGCGACGCGCTCGAGTCGTTCGGAGTCGAAGCCGAGGTCCTCAGGACGCACGGCGACGATCATTGCACACTCACCAAGTCGCGCGAGGGACAACGCGCGTGCCATGGTCGGTGCGTGAAGGTTTGCTTCAACACAGCGAACTTCGTCGGGCGCCTCGCCGGGTATCGCTTCGCGATGTCCGACTGGATGACCTTGCATCAGCGCACGGCGGCCGAAACCGACGGCAAGGCCTTTGCCGACATCTGTCGTGAGATCGCCGACGCGGGATACGAAGCGGTCGAGCTTTGGCAGGCGCTGGCCGAGCCGGCCGTCTTGACTCAAGAGGCGGCGAAGGAACGACGAGCGATCTTGGACGACCACGCCCTGAAAGCCGTCGGCTACGGAGGCTATCTCGGCACGGGAGCAGAAAAGGTGTGTCCTTGGCTGGGCATCGATGTGATCAACGGGGGCTTTTCACTCGATCCGGAGAAAGCGACCACGACATGCCGGGAGCACGGTGTCAAAACCAACTTCGAGAACCACCCGCAGAAGTCGGTCGAAGAGATGCTGACCCCCATCGGCGGCGGCAATGAATGGCTCGGCCTGTCTGGATCTCGGCTGGCTCGGAACGATGAGCGTCGACGGACCGGAGGCCATCAGGAGGCTGGGCCCCCTCGTTCGATGGGTTCACGCGAAGGATGTGAAGGAGCCCGGACACCACGACACGTGCATGCTCGGCGAGGGAGTAGCGGACATTTCAGGCTGCATCGACGCGCTGCATGAAATCGGATACGACGGCTGGCTGTCGAGGGAGGACGAGCCCGAAGACCGCAATCCAATGGAGACTGCCGTGCAAAACCGTGAATGGCTGGAACGCAAGCTGGCCTCCCTGAGCTCGTGACCGCTCTTCGCATCGCAATCGTCGGCTGCGGCGACATCTCGCAGCGTTACGGTCGGACGCTTGCTCCTCACGAGACGGTCGAGATCGCGGGGGCCACTGATCTGCTACCCGAGCGAGCAAAGCTGTTCGTCGACGAGTTCGGCGGGCGGACCTACGACTCGTTGGACGACGTTCTGGAGGACGCTGACGTCGACGTCGTCGTCAATTTGACCATCCATCAGGCGCACAAAGAGGTCATCGAGCGAAGCCTCCTAGCCGGCAAGCACGTGTTCAGCGAAAAGCCGCTGACGATCGATCCTGTTGAAGGCGCAGACCTCGTGCGCCTGGCCTCGGAGCGGGGAGTGCGGCTGGCCTGCGCGCCCATCACGTTCCTCGGAGAAGCGCAGCAAAGCGCGTGGAAGGTCATTCGGGAGGGATCGCTCGGCCGCGTCCGCCTTGCGTATGCCGAAGTCAACTGGGGACGACCGGAGCTGTGGCACGGAAACGCAAAGCCATTCTACGAGGTCGGTCCCGTCTTCGACGTCGCCGTCTATCCGCTGACGATCTTGACGGCGATCTTCGGTCCCGCACGGCGCGTTACTGCTTCGGGAAAGGTCCTCATGCCGGACCGGACTACGCCGACGGGAGAGTCGTTCGAGGTCACGACTCCGGACTTCGCGGTTGCCTACATCGAGTGGGACGACGGAACTGTCGCGCGCGTGACGGCGAACTTCTACGTCACGTACTTCTCTCGCCAGCAGGGGTCGATCGAGTTCCACGGCGACGAGGCGTCGCTCTATCTCGCGTCGTGGACCAATTTCGACTCGAAGCTCGAGCGCGCTCCGTACGGCGGCCGCTACGAGCCTGTCGAGCTGGCCAAGGAGCCGTTTGCCGGGTGCGAGTGGGGACGAGGGGTCGCCGAGATGGCGGAAGCCATCGAAAACGGCCGCCCACATCGCGCGACGGGCGAGCAAGCCGCACACGTCGTCGAGATCGCCTCATCGATCTATGCGTCGATTCGAGACCAGCGGCCGGTTGAGCTGTCGACGACGTTCACGCCTCCGGCGCCGATGGACTGGGCCGTCTAGCTCGGCCGCAACGGCATCTCGCGCCGAACGATGCTTCCTTTTGGGTTCCCGAGATCGCGCATCGCTTCGGCGACGTCGACGGGCGGAACCGGCTGCGGCTCGGCGAGATAGACGAACGCAGTGCCGCACCAGTCGTCCGAGCGCTCGAAGAGCCCGAGCCCGGCCAAGCCCGGGATGTTCTCAACCCATCCACGTCCGGCCACTTGCACACTTGCCTTGAACTCCTCGTAGGCCTTCTCCTCGCCGGAGATGAACGCGGCCGCGCCGATCTGCTGGATCGTTGCGCGCAGGCTGCGCGAGAACACGACCGGATCCGCCACGTGCCAGCGGTAGAACGACACGAGTTCGTGCCGCGATCCATCGGTATCGCTCATCGTCGACGTGACGAGCGGCGCACCGGTCTCAGGGGCGGCAAACGTGCCCAGCCCCCACCCCGAGTCGAGATAGTCCTCGGTTCCCGTTCCGCAAATCGACGGCAGGTGTTCGCCGTCGATGTAGAACTTCATCTCGCCTTCGCCCCACCACCAGCGCTCGTCGTGGACGCGCACGCCGCCGGTCCATCCGAGAAACCGTCCGGGTCCGCGCAGCGTGTCGTCCCACACAGCAAAGTCATGGGATGGAGTCGTCGGGTTCTCACGGCGAAACGTCGCGTGCAGGTAACCGACGTCGTCGTCGACCGGGCCGAGGAGAACGTCGACTTGGTAGTAGAGGATCACGGCCTCCTCGCTGCGGTTGGCAAAAGTCATCGTGATGCCGTCGCGGAAGGGAACCGGCACGCGGCTCGAGTAGCCGCGTCCTTCGTTGACGGCGCTGAGCGAGCTCGCGTACGGCGCGGCGATGCCGTGGACTGCGCCGAAGAAGTCGCCGATCGGCACACTCACCGACGGCGCTTGCGATCCGTACGACACCTCGAGGACTTGGCCGCGCAACAGATGAGCACTCGGCGTCGTGCCGTCCTGGGAGATCGTCATCCAGAAGTGGGTGACGCAGCCTTCACCATCGAAGGAAGCGAGCGTGATCGTCTCGCCGGCTCGGATGAGCCACCACGGACGACCCTTGCGGCCACCGCGAGCGGTTCCACCGGCCCCGCGATCGCCGGCCGGGTTCTCGAAGGTTGCGGCACGCGACTCGTAACCCCGATACAGACGCGCCTCGTTCACGAGGTCACGCCCAGAGCATTCTCGATCGTCTGAGTCGCGCCGTCCGGTGTCGGCGGATAGATCACCGGGACCACTCGATCGACCCCGACGTCGGCGAATGCCGCCGCCGACTCCTTCGTGAAGCGGCCGCGCGGTGTCACCGTGATCTCGAGCTCGCCGAGCTCGGACGGCCGCTCGACTCGTTTCGCCGCTTCGCGCAACCCGACGATCGCCGCAGCCGCGCTCTCCGGCGTCTGTGCGAATCCGTACCAACCGTGCCCGCGCGCCACCGCGCGTCGAAACGCGCGAGGCGTATGCCCGCCGACGACGACAGGCAGCTGCTTCTGCACCGGACGCGGATACGCATCGACGCTCTCGAAGGCCGCGAACCGGCCCCTATAAGAAGGGTGCTCGTCATACCAGAGGCTTTGCATCGCTTCGAGGTACTCGTCTGTCACCGCTCCCCTGTCTTCGAAGTTCGCCCCGATCGCGCGGAACTCCGGCTCCAGATAACCAACGCCGATACCGAGCACGAAGCGTCCGCCGCTGAGCACGTCGATGCTCGCAACCTGCTTGGCGAGAACGACCGGATTGCGCTGCGGCATGATCACGATTCCCGTCGCGAGGGAGACCGTCGACGTCACCGACGCCGCCCACGTGAGCGCGATGAACGGATCGAGGGCCGGATCCTGCGGCCCCATCGGGGAGGGCGGCACCTGCGGATCGGGCAGGATGACGTGCTCGCCGGCCCACACCGAGTCGAAGCCGGCCTCCTCGGCCGCGCGAACGGCCGAAACCAAGTGCTCCGGCTCGGCGCACGCGCCCATGTTGACGCCGAACAGACCGAGCTTCACGCAGAAGCGGCGGCCGTCAGGCGGCCTTGCGTGGGGCGAAGCGCGCCGTCATGTGCTTGATGCCGTTGATGAAGGTCGACGAGAGGTGCGCCGGCTCTCCCGACATCTCGATGTCCGGGAGGAATTGGAAGAGGTCGCTGAACATGACCTTGATCTCCTGGCGCGCGAGGTTGGCGCCCAAACAGAAGTGGGGGCCGGGCCCGCCGAATCCGATGTGGTTGTTGGGCTCCCGGCGAACGTTGAAGGTGTACGGGTCGAAGAACACGTCCTCGTCGCGGTTCCCGGACAGGTAGTACATCATCACCTTGTCGCCCTCTTTGAACTCGTGTCCGGACAGTGACGCACCGTCTTGTGTGACCGTCCGGCGCATGAACATCACGGGCGACGCGTACCTGACGATCTCCTCGACGGCCGACCGCTGGACGCCGTCGAAGTCGTCCATCCAGATCTTGCGCTGGTCCGGGTTCTCGGTCAGCGCCTTGAGTCCCCAGCTGATCGCATTGCGTGTGGTCTCGTTGCCGGCCACGAGCAGCAGGATGAAGAACGATGCAAGCTCGTGTGGCTCGAGCTTCTGCCCGTCGACTTCCGCGTGGATGATCGCCGACAGCAAGTCGTCGGTCGGGTTCGTCTGGCGATCCTTCGCAAGCTCGGTGGCCAGCTGACCGAGGCCCATCGCCGCCGTCATCAGCTGCGGCAGCGGATCTTCCATGTCCTTCGTGTATTCGGGATCGCCGAGACCGAGGATGACGTTCGACGAATCGAAAACGAAGTCGTACTGCGACTCCGGGACGCCCATCATGTCGCAGATGACCTTGAGCGGAAGGCGCGAGGAGCAGTCCGTGACGAAGTCGACCTCACCCTGCGGGCCGATCTTCTCGATGATCTCGCGCGCGGCCTTGTCGACGTACTCGTTCATCTGACGGATCTGCCGCACCGTGAAGGCCTTCGACACGATGTCGCGCAGGCGCTTGTGCCGAGGGTCGTCCATCTCGATCATCGAGCCGAAGTACTCGCGGATCTCAGCCGGCATGTCGAAGGCCGAAGCGATGCCCTTGCCCGAACAGAACAGCTCGGGTTGCCGTGATGCGTCGACGATGTCCTTGTACTTGGACAGGACGTAGTAGCCGCCGGTCTGCTGCTCGACACCCGGAGCGTTGACTTCGGGGAGGTCGTAGTAGGCGATCGGCCGTTCTCGGCGCAGCGTCTTGAACGCTCCCTCGCGGACCTCCGGAGGGAGGGCCCAGAACTCGAAGTCGGACAGGTTGAGCTCGTCGACCGAGAACTTCTCGATGGGTTCCATGCGTCTCAGCTTACGAGCAGGGCCGCGGCCGCCGCAGGTCAGACCCGACGTGCGGAATGTCACCAGGTGGGCCATCCTAGAAGGACCGATGTCCCTCTACTACTCAGGACTGCACGGCTGAAAACGCGCGCCACAGCGGTGGCCGTCGTGATCGCGGTGCTCGCCGGTTTCGCATCGGCGCCGGCTTCCGCGCACCTGGCCGGCGACCTCGAGATCGCCAAGCGCCGCGCGGACGAGCTGAGCGCGCGCATCGAGCGCGAGGAAGCGCGAGTGCGCAGCCTGCAGGGCCAGCTGCGCAGCCTCGCGTCGCAGGTCGGACGCGAGCAGGGCGGCCTCGACGAAGTCCGCAGCCGTCTGCAAACGACCAACAACCGGATCACGGAAACGAAGGTCCGGCTGCAAACCCTACGGGACGCCCTGCGGGCGCGCGCCCGCGCCGTCTACATGCGGGGACCGGTGCAGCTCGTCGGTGTGCTGCTCGGAGCCGAAGACTTCGGCGACTTCGTCGGACGTATCGGGTATGCGTCGCAGCTCGCGCGCCGAGACGGCCAGCTCGTCCTCGAAGCCCGTGCCGCACAGGCCAAGCTGCGCGTCGAGCAGGCCCGCCAGGCGAAGCTCGAGCGCGAGCAGGCGTCCAAGGTGTCGTCCCTGCGCAGCCGCCAGAACCGAATCACCGACGTCTTCGCGCGACAGATGGCGGTGATGAACGATCTCGCGCAACTCCGGAGCTATGCGCTGCACCTCGTTTCCGAGATCGAGGGACGGCTCGCACGGGGCGAGGTCGACAGCTTGAAGCGCGTCGCCGGACGTGGAATGACGATCGGCTACGGCGAGTGGGCGCGGCTGCTGCTCGTCGCCCTGGGCGCCCCGGTCGTTCGGGACAACTTGGTCGCGATCGTCGCGTGGGAGGCGGCCGAAGGGACGCCCGCGACGTGGAACCCCCTTGCGACCACGATCGCGATGCCGGACAGCACGATCTACAACTCACACGGCGTACGGAACTACCGGTCCAAGGAGCAGGGCATCGAGGCGTCTGTCATGACGCTGCACCGGCCCGGGCACGGATACGACGCGATCATCTCGAGCCTCAAGGCGGCGCCGGAGGCAATGGAGACGGGCCGTGCGATCAATCGCTCCGACTGGTGCCGCGGCTGCGCCGGCGGAACGTACGTGATCGGCTTCATCCCGGCCGTCGAGCGGTACTACGAGCGCTACGCCAACTAGCTCGTCCGACAATTGCGCGCTCCCGCGCGCTCCCATTTGATCGGGGGGCTGCCGCGCTTCGCGCGGCGGCTCCGCTTCGCTCCGCGGCCCCCCGAACCCCCCGGGCCGGCCGCGTTGGCAACCGACGCCGTGCCTATACTTCGAGTTCGGGGATGAGAATGCTCACACGTGTGTACTCAGCGGCTCTTTCCGCGTGCTTGGGCTTTTTCTTCATCTTCCCGGCCTTTCCCACCGCCCTTCCTCGCGACGCGAACATCCCAGCTGAGGCGTGGTGGAGCTTCCTCGGCCGGGGGCTTCCCGCTCCGCCGCCGACGACCGTCCCCGCCGACGCGCTCGGCGTCGGCCATCTGGGCGCCCAGCAGGACAAGGTCGCCGCGATCGGCATCACGCTGCAGGCCGAGGAAGGGTCGCTCCTCGAGAAGCTCGTCCTCACACTCACGGAAGCCGAAGGCGTCGGCGCGAACATCGGCTCCGACGCGGCCAACGTCGTCGCCTGCCCGATCACCGGACCATGGGAGCCCGTCCTCAACGGCAACTGGGCAGACGTCCCCAGCTACGACTGCACGCTCGCAAAGGTCGCCGGCAAGCGGAACGCCGCCGGCGCGTGGACGTTCGACCTCGCGCCGATGGGTCAGCAGTGGCTCGATGCCGAGTTTCCACTCGAGCAGGCCGGCGTCATCCTCTTGATCGAAGAAGCGTCGGCTCCGACGCAGGTCAGCTTCGCCGCGATCAAGACGGGCCGGTTCCGACTCGAGTTCTCCGCGGTTGCTCCGGCCGACAGTGAGCCGGCGGAGCCGGTAGTAGTCGGCGGTCTCGAGGCCCCGGACTCTCCGGCCCCCGAGCCGGCGGCCCCTGCGCCGACGACCAATGACGCCGAACCGGCCGTCCTGCTCACGCAACCAGCGCAGAACAAGACCGGAGGCGTCGCGGAGCCCGACATCTTGGGCAACCTTCCGTGGGGAACCTGGCTGCTCGTCCCGCTGGCGCTGGGCGGTGCGGCCGCCGTGAGCTACGCCCTCGGGGGCGGCGCGAGACGAGGCACAGGCGGACGACGCCGCGCCGGTGCCGTGAGCCGCGCCTTATCGAAGAGCGCTCAAGACCGGATGCCGCGCAGCGGCCCCCTCGAACGGATGCCGCGCAGCGGCCCCCTCGAACGGTAGTGTCGTGGGCCGGGGAGGAGATATGCGGGTACGCACACTGCCGTTAGTCATCGCCCTGTTGTTCCTGGCCGCCGCATGCGGCCAGAAGTCCGGTGTTGCCGGTTCGACGGCGGAGACGGCCGGTAGCCTCGCCGGCGGAGTCGACGGCGCAACGGGCGGCGCCGGGACCGACGGTGGAGCGGCGATCGGCGGGGACGGCGGCACCGGCGGCGGCGCAGCCGGCGGCGGTGGTGGTGGAGCCGCGGCCGGCGGCGGTGGTGGAGGCGGCGTGACCGGTGGAACGAGCAGCACCGGATCGACGGCCGCGAGTGGACCGGCGGACCGGACCGGCATCACGAAGACGTCGATCAAGATCGGCATTCACGCTCCCATCTCGGGTGCCGCGGCCGTCTCTACCTTCGAGCAGGGCGTCGGCGTCTACTCCGATTGGGCCGGACAGATCAAAGGACTCGGCAATCGCCGCATCGAGGTCGTCTATCGCGACGACCACTTCGATCCGGCCACCGCACGCACCGTGTGCAAAGAGATGGTCGAGAAGGAGAAGGTCTTCCTGCTCATCGGCGGCGCCGGTGTCGATCAGATCAAGAGCTGCGCCGAGTACGCCGCGCAGGCCGGCATCCCGTACTTCTCCCCCGGCGTGACCGAAGGCCCCTTCCGCGGCCTGCAGAACTACTTCGCGCTGTCGGAGACGTACACGCAGCAGAACGTCCAGCTCGCACAGCTGATCAAGAACCAAGTCAAGAAGAAGAAGATCGGCATGGTGCTGACGGACTCGCCGCTTCTCAAGGAGACCGAGGACAGCTTCAAGGCCGAGGCGCAGAAGAGCGGATTGCAAGTCGTCTACACGGGCAAGCTTGCCAAGGACGCGGGCAAGAACCAGACCGACACCCAGGTCTCCAATCTCAAGTCCAAGGGAGCCGAGGTCGTGTACGCGCTCATCTCGCCAACCGTCTTCGGGTACCTCGTCGCAAGCGCGAAACAGCAGTCGTACCGTCCGACATTCACGGGACCGGGGCTGTCGGCGGGCGTCAACCTCGTCGCGACGGCCGTGTGCCCGCCACCGCCCTTCCCCGACGTCCGTTACATGTCGCCGATGGTGCAGACCGACGTCATCGACCAGTACGACAAGGACTACAACCCCGCCTATCGCGAGAAGAACGGAAGCGAGGGCGATGACATCGGCATTCTGCTCTGGGGAATCGAGAAGACGATGCGGCTGATGATGGAATCTGCGGGCGCCGATATCAGCCGCCAGTCGCTCATCAAGTCGGTTACGTCGGGCAAGCCGTTCGCATCCAACGTGTACGCACCAGTTTCGTACGGCGGCGTGCCACACTTCGGCGCCAAAGCGGTGACCCTGCTGACGCTCGACTGCCAGAACCTGCGCTACAAGACGACGAAGGCGTTCGGCTCGCAGTTCTGACGGCTATGGCGACCACCATGGCGCGTCCTCGAGGCATTCGCCTCCCCGGCAGTCTCAGCGTGGCGCAGCTCGTCGGGATCCTTGCCGGCGCTGCGCTGCTCGTCGTCATCCTTGCGACCGACCTCAGGCAGGCGCTGGTCATCGGGCTCATCAACGGCGCAATGTACGGCCTCGTCGCGCTCGGACTCGTCCTGATCTACAAGTCGAGCGGCATCTTCAACTTCGCACAAGGCGAGTTCGGCACGGTCGCGATCTACGTGCTGTGGCTTCTGTTGGAACGGAACATCCCGTACGTGATCTCCGTGGTGCTCGCCCTTGTCGCGGCCGTCGTCCTCGGCGTGGGAACCGAGCGATTCATCATTCGTCCGCTGTACTCGTCCCCGCGCGTGATCCTGCTCGTGGCGACGGCCGGCGTCGCGCTGCTGTGCCTCGGGCTCGAGTTCTGGATCGGCGGACCGCTCCTGCGCACCGTCTCGCCGGCGCTGGGACGCACCGACCGCCTGTCGATCTTCGGAATCCTCGTGTCCGACCAACGCATGCTGTTGGTGCTCGTCCTCGTCGGCTTCGGGCTCGCGCTCGCGTGGTTCTTCAACCGGACGAGCTTCGGCCTCGCCCTGCTCGGCGTCGCTCAGGAGCCGACGGCGACCGAGCTCGTCGGGATCTCCACCAAGCGGCTCGCGGCCTTCACTTGGGGCATCGCTGCGCTCCTCGGCGGACTCGCCGGCATCCTCAACGCGCCGATCTCGGGCACGTTCGGCCCGGGCTTTATGACGCTGAGTGTGCTCATCCCGGCCTTCACGGCGGCGATCCTCGGCGGCATGACGAGCCTTCCCGGTGCGTTTCTCGGTGGCGCCGCCATCGGCGTTGCCGAGAGCATCGCGCTGAAGGCGTCCGT
>DASQWC010000107.1:0-22691 GCA_035640475.1 Actinomycetota bacterium
GACTGCTGTGAAGCCGAACCATCCGGCAAGAACGCGTGTGCGTCCGCGCAGCGCGAGGTCGACGACGACGAGCAGACACGCGGCCGCCGAGATGACGATCTCGGGGGCGAGCGCCGCGTAGTCGACGGACACGCCCGCCTCAGCCTCCGAAGATTCCGGCGATCGCGTTGACGGCCGGGGAGGTGATGTCGAGCAGCAGGCGCGGGTAGATGCCGACGGCCAGGATCAGGATCAGGAGCGGCGCCCATGCGACACCTTCGAGCGCGACCACGTCCTTGAACGAGTGACCCTCCCACTCGTCCTTCGGGCGGCCGAGGTTGACGCGCTGGAGGAGCCACAAGAAGTAACCTGCGGTGAGCAGCGTCCCGATCACGCCGACGGTCATGAGCACGCGGAAGAGCGTGGTCATGTCGGCGATCGCGGCCGCCGGGTTGTACGCGCCGACGAGCGACAAGAACTCGCCCCAGAACCCGGCGAGCCCGGGAAGCCCGAGCGAGGCGATCGCCGAGTACGCGAGTAGACCGGCGAGCCACGGCGTCATGAGCGCGAGCCCGCCCAGCCGCGAGATCTCGCGCGTGTGGAAACGCTCGTGCACCGATCCGGCGATGAAGAAGAGCATGCCGGTGATCAGTCCGTGGACGACCATCGCGAGGATCGCCCCGTTGATGCCGCGGTCGTTGAGCGTCGAGATGCCGAGCATCACGAAGCCCATATGACCGACCGACGAGAACGCGATGAGGCGTTTCATGTCGGTCTGCGCAAGACATGCAAGCGACGCGTACACGATCGCGATGGCCGCGAGGATGCCGATAAACGGCGCCCAGTCCTCGGCGGCGTCCGGGAGCACGGGCAGCGAGATGCGGACGAAGGCGTACGTGCCCATTTTCAGCAATATCGCGGCCAGGACGACCGACCCGACCGTCGGAGCCTCCGTATGGGCGTCCGGGAGCCAGGTGTGGAACGGCCACATCGGCACCTTGATGGCGAATCCGAGCGCCAGTCCGGCGAACACGAGGTTGCCGAACAACGGCGACCACGCTCCGGCGACGCCGAGCTCGCCCAGGCGCAGGATGTCGGATGTGTGGACGACACCGGGGCCGGGCTGAATGTCGGAGCGCAAGTACAGGGCGATGAAACCGAGCAGCATGAAGATCGAGCCGAACAGTGTGTACAGGAAGAACTTGATCGCTGCGTATTCACGGCGCTCGGGGCTCCCCCAGACCGCAATCAGGAAGTACATGGGAACGAGCACGAGCTCCCAGAAGATGAAGAACAACACGAGGTCGAGTGCGACGAACGTGCCGGCCATTCCCGTCGTGAGCAGCAACAGGAGCGACAGGAACCCACGCGGATTCCGCGGTTCGGGCAGGAACTGCATCGAATAGATGACGCAGAGGAACGTGACGAGGTACGTGAGCAAGAACAGCGGGAGCGAGATGCCGTCCAAGCCGATGTGGTAGCGGGCGCCGATCGTCGGGATCCAGCTCGCGTCCACTTCGAACTGCATCGATGCCGACGAGAAGACGAAGCGGGTAGCCAGCGCCAGAACGATCACGAGCGGCACGGCGGAGAATGCGCCGGCGAGGAAGAAGATCAGCCGGTCACGGGCGATCTGTTTCGGCACCGCCATGATGACGATCGCGCCGACGAGGGGGAGGAAGACCGCAGCCGATACTCCCCACGTACCGATCCCCGTCATCCGATTCCTCCCGTAATGAAGAGCACTGCGCCCACGATGACGAGGCCCGCGAACAGACCCGCCGCGTAGCGCTGCACGTTGCCCGTTTGTGTCCTCCGGAGTCCGAAGCTCAGCTTGTCGGTCAGCCACGCAGCGCCGTTCACCACTCCGTCCACGGCGTGCTCATCGACGCTTCGCGTTGCCCGGCCGGTGAGGACGGTACCCGATCCGGCCGCGTTGACGACGCCGTCGATCAGCTTCTGATCGAGCCTCCGGTACACGAACTTCGCGAGCGGATACTGCACCGGCCTGACGAACAGGCCGAGGTACACGTCGTCGAAGTAGAAGCGGCGTTCGGCCGCACGGAACAGAGGGCCGAGCTTCTTCAGCGGCTCGAGGACGCCGAAGCCGAACTCGGCATTGCGGTACATCGCAACGCCGAGACCGATGCCGGCCAGCGCGATGATGATCGAGAGCACGGCGATCCAGCCGACGAATTCGCCGTGGTGCGCGCCCTCGAAGTGGAACCACTCTGCGAAGAGGTTGTTGACCGGCGTTCCGACCCAGCCGCCGACGACGCTGAGCACGCCGAGAACGATGAGCGGGCCGGTCATCGACGGCGGCGACTCGTGCGGGGAGGCGTGGCCGGCGTGGTCGTCATCCGCCCCGCCGGCGATCGGCATCCGCCGGTAGCGTCCGAAAAACGTGAGCGTGCACGCGCGCGCCATGTAAAAGGCCGTCAGGAACGCGGTGATCAGCGCGGCGACGAAGACGAAGCGGTTCCCGCTCTCGAAGGATGCGGCGACGATCTCGTCCTTCGACCAGAAGCCGGCAAAGGGCGGGACGCCGGCGAGCGCGAGGGACCCGATGATGAACGTCGCGTACGTGACGGGCATGAACCTGCGAAGGCCGCCCATCTCGAACATGTCGTTGGAGTGCACGGCGTGAATCACGCTTCCGGCTCCCAGGAAGAGCAGCGCCTTGAAGAACGCGTGTGTCCAGAGGTGGAAGATGCCGGCGGTCGCGGCACCGACTGAGAGCGCGGCCATCATGTATCCGAGCTGGCTGACCGTCGAGTACGCGAGAACACGCTTGATGTCGCGCTGGACGACGGCCAGCACCGCCGCCAGCAGCATCGTGATCGACGCGACGACGGCGATGACGCTCATCGCCGTCTCGGAGGCCGAGAACAGGCCGAAGATGCGCGCGACCATGTAGACCCCGGCCGTGACCATCGTGGCGGCGTGGATGAGTGCCGATACGGGGGTCGGGCCGGCCATTGCGTCGGGAAGCCACACGTGCAGCGGGAACTGCGCAGACTTCCCGACGGCACCGCAGAAGAGCAGCAGCGCCCCCGCGGTCACGACGGTCGACGACACGTCTCCGGCCGCTACGCGTTCCTGGAGCTGGCCGATGTTGAACGTGTGGGCGCCGATGAACAGGACGAAGATCCCGATCACGAAGCCGAGATCACCCGTCTTGGTCGTGATGAAGGCCTTGATGGCGGCGTCCGAGTTCTCCTTCTCTTCGTACCAGTGGCCGATGAGGAGGTACGAGCAGATGCCCACGAGCTCCCAGCCCAACAGCAGCTGGACTGTGTTGTTGGCAATTACGAGCGTGAGCATCGAGCCCGTGAAGAGGTTCAGCGCGGCGTAGTACCACGTGTACCGGACGTCTCCGTGCATGTAGCCGAGCGAATAGATCTGCACGAGCAGGGAGACGAGGCAGACGACGACGAACATCATCGCGGCAAGGGAGTCGACGCGGATCCCGAGCTCGAGGCTCAGGCTGCCGAACGTGATCCACCGGATCGACCGCTCGACGATCTCGTGAGAGTTGATCGCCTCGACGAACGACAAGAGGCCGATCGCGAACGCAATGCCGGTGGCCGTGATGCCGATGGGGGCGCCCTTTCCCGGCGTCCGCTTGCCGAAGAACACGATGAGAAAGAAGGCCGAGAGCGGAAGGACCGGAATGAGCCATGCCATTTCGCGCATCAGGTCACCACTTCATGAGGTTCATGTCGTCGACGGCGATCGTCGTCCGCTGCCGGTACAGGAGCATGACGATTGCGATGCCGATGCCGACCTCCGCGGCCGTCACCGCGATGATGAACAGCACGAGGATGTTGCCGACGGGGTCTTGGAGCAGCTGCGAGAACGTGATGAGGTTGATATTCGCCGCGTTGATCATCAGCTCGACCGAGATCAGCAGCATGACGCCGTGACGGCGCGCCAGGACGCCGTAGACGCCGCAGGCGAAGATGAACGCGCTGAGTAGAAGCGGGAGAACGACGGGCAACCGGTCAGTCTCTCCGCGCGAGGACGATCGCACCGACGAGGGCAGCAAGCAGAAGGATCGACACGGCCTCAAAGGGAAGGATCCAGCGTGTGAACAGCGCCGTCCCGAGCTGGCGCGTCGGGAAGGCGACGAAGAACTTCATCCGCTGACCACCGAAGGCGGCCACGATCCCGACGGCAAGCACCGCAAACGTGCCCAGTGCTACGAGCGCGGCCAGCCCGCGCTGGTCGTTGTCGACGACCCGGGGGCCGGGGGCTTGGGACGTGAGCATGATTCCGAAAAGGAAGAGGATCACGACGGCGCCCACGTAGATCAGGATCTGCGCGAGCCCCACGAATTCGGCGCCGAAGAGAATGAAGATGCCGGCCGCGCCGAGAAGCGCGGCCGCCAGCCCGAGCGCCGCATGTACGACGTTGCGCGTCGTCACGACGAAGAGCGCCGAGATCGCCGTCGCCCCGCCGAGCACCCAGAAGACCAGCTGTTTGAGGAGCACGCCGATACTTTCTATCCGTCAGCCGCGCATCTGGTCCAGGATCGGCTTGAGCACCGCGACGAGATCCACCGGATCCGTCGTCGGCGCTTCACCCCGGTGCTGGAGCTCGGCGAGCTTCTTGAGACGGCCGCGTTCGACGGGACCGATGCCGGCCGGAAGATTGGTGGGGTCGACCCGCGGGATGTCACCGAGGTCGGCGGCGGGCGCCGGAGCCGCGACGGGGCGTTCCGTATCGCTCGGTGTGGTCGTCGGTTCGGCGGCTTGCGGGGCGGCCGCCTCGGCTCCCGTGGCCGGTTCGGGAGCTGCCGGCGCTTGCACGGCGGCCATCGCCGGCGTCGCGGTCGGCGGTGTGTCCGACGAACCGGGCTCGGCGACCGGCGCGCCGGACAGCCGAGCGAGGTAGGCATCCTTCTTGTCCTGCTCGCGAATGACGGCCCAGATGCCCTCGGCCCGCTTGTCGTGCGCGGTCTTCTGGAGCTCCCTGGCCTTCTCCTCGGCGTCCTCGACGAGCGGGGGTGGCGGCAGCACGTGCTCCTGCCAGCTTTGGAGGACGTCGGACTCGTGGATCATTCCCTCGTAGGTGTACGAGTTGTATTCGAAGTACGGCGACCAGTGCAGCGCGTCGAACGGGCATACCTCGACGCAGATCCCGCAGTACATGCACAGGCCGTAGTCGATCGCGAAGCGGTCGAGCTCGTTCACCGGCTTTCGCTTGCCGGGCTTCTGGACTTTGTGGCCCTCGATATAGATGCACCAGCACGGGCACTCCTTCGAGCAGAGCATGCACACCGTGCAGTTCTCCTCGAGGAGCGCAATGACGCCGCGTGTCCGCTCCGGGAGCTCGATGCGCTCCTCCGGGTACTGGACGGTGACGGCCTTCGACAGCATCGTGCGGAGCGTGACCCGCATCGCCTCGATGATCCCGAGCGTCGGGAGCCGGAACCTGCCGCGCTGACGTTCCTCGACCTCGCGGATCGCCGTGTCGTCGGGGTGGCGTTCGGGCGCTCTCACGTCAGGACCTTGTAGACGGAGATCCCGAGCACGTTGATCAGCCCGAGGGGAATGAGGAGCTTCCACGCGAGCTGCTGGAGCTGATCTTCACGCAGGCGCGGCAGCGTGAAGCGGACCCAGATGAAGAAGACCCCGAACGCCATGGTCTTGCCGAGGAACCAGAAGATCGGCGGCAGGATCGGCCCGTTCCACCCGCCGAGAAAAAGGAGCGTCCCGAGGGCAGAAAGCGCGACAACGTGAGCGAACTCGGACATGTAGAAGAAGATGAAGCGCATGCCCGAGTACTCGGTCAGGGGGCCGGTGATGATCTCGGACTCCGCGGCCGGCATGTCGAAGGGGTTCCACATCACCTCGGCGAACGACGCGATCAGGAACATCCCGAAGGCAATAGCACCAAACGGGAGCGGCCACAGCACGAACGGGACGGAGTGCTGCGCCTCGACGATGTCGGACAGCGAGAGGCTGCCGGCGAGCATGGCGATCGCGACGGCACCCAGTACGACGGGTAGCTCGTAGGCGATGATCTGGCCGACGGCACGCAGACCGCCGATGAGTGTGAACTTGCTCTGCGACGCGTACGCCGCCATGACGATTGCGATGGCGCCGATGGCCGAGATGGCGAGCACGTAGAACAAGCCCAAGTCGAGCTCCGCGGCGACGATGCCCGGCGCAACGGGTATGACCGCGAAGATCAGGAACGCCGGCAGCAGGGCAACCAGCGGCGCAAGCCTGAAGACCGGCGCATCGGCGGCGGCGGGCACGATGTCTTCTTTCTGGATGGGCTTGAGGAACTCCGCGATCGGCTGCCCGATCCCGTGGAAACGTCCGGCGTACATCGGGCCCATCCGGTTCATGACCCGCGAGTGAATCTTCAGCAGGCCGTAGAGAAGGAGTCCGGTCGATAACAGGACGGCGACGAGGATGATGACCGCGCTCACCGGCAACCGAACGAGCGGGCTCACCGGTCGATGTCTCCGACGACGAAGTCCAGAGAGCCGAGGATGGCCACGATGTCCGGGACGTAGGTGTCCTTCAAGAGGTACGGAAGGACGCTGACGTTGGAGAACGACCCGGTCCGGATCTTCAGCCGGTACGGCTCTTTGTCGCCCTTCGAGATCAGGTAGTAACCGTTCTCGCCGCGCGGGCTGTCGGCGCGGATGTAGACCTCGCCTTCGGGGACCTTGAACGTGCGGCCGACGCCGGTGTTCACGGGGCCCGGCGGGAGGTCGTCCAGCGCTTGCTCGACGATATTGCACGACTCCCACATCTCGCGGACGCGTTGCACGTAGCGGTCGAAGCAGTCGCCGCGCTCCCCGACCGGCACCTCGAACTCGTAGTCGCCGTAACCGAGGTAGTCCTCTTCCTTCCGCGCGTCGGTGGGAACGCCGGACGCCCGCAGGTTCGGTCCGGAGACGCCGTAGTCGAGCGCGACGTCCGGGGGAAGCTCGCCGATCCCCCGGGTACGCTCGATGAAGATGTCGTTGCCGATCAGGAATTCGAGCCACTGCTCGACGCGTGTGCGGAAGTACTCGAGGATGGGCGGAACTCCCTCGTAGAAGCCCTGGGGAAAGTCTTCCTTCACGCCGCCGATGCGGGCCCAGTTCGTGTGCATCCGCTGACCCGTCACCATCTCGAGGAGGTCGAGCGCGTATTCACGGTCGCGGTAGCCGTACATCGGGGGCGTTAGGGCGCCGAGCTCGAGTCCATAGACACCGCAGAACATCGAGTGCGACGCAAGGCGCGTGAGCTCGAAGAGAATCACGCGCTGGACTTGGGCTCGCTTGGGCACCTCGATCCCGGCAAGTTCCTCGCAGGCGATGCAGTACGGAACCTCGTTGCAGAAGCCGGACACCCAGTCCAGACGATTGAACAGCGCCGTGTTCTGCATCGGCGTCCGCTGCTCGGCGAGCTTCTCGAAGGCGCGGTGCATGTATCCGAGAACCGGCTCGGCGTCCACAACTCGCTCCCCGTCGAGTCGCGCGACGACGCGCAGAACGCCATGCGTGGAGGGGTGCTGGGGGCCGATGTTGAGCACCATGTCGCCGGTCGCCATGTCGCGCTCGGTGATCGCCGTGATATATCCGCGCGTGGCGACTTCAGTCATCGATCATCCGGAGAAGAACTCGCCCGGCCACGGTTTCTCGACGCGAGCGCGAAGGACGTAGTCCTTGCGCATCGGGAAACCCTCCTGCCAATCCGGGAGCAACAGGCGGCGCAGCCGTGGATGGCCGATGAAGACGATCCCGAAGAGCTCCCACGTCTCGCGCTCGTGCCAGTCGGCACCGGCGTAAACGGTCGTCGCCGTCTCTACGCGCGGGTTGTCGCGCGGTATGTCGCACTTGACGGTCACGCGCACGCGACGATCGATCGAGTACACGTGGTCGAGCACCTCGAAACGGTTGTCGTCCGGCCAATCGACGCCGGCGCAGAAAACGTAGAACGTGAAGCCGAGCGTCTTCAGGACGGCCAGGGCTTCGGCCCGGTGCTCGGCCGCGACGCGGACGATCAGCTGACCGCGATTCTCGGAGATGTCGACGGCCGTGTCGCCGAGGTGCGCGCGAATCTCGTTCGTTGTTTCTTCCAGAGCCGCCGGAGCGCTAAGAGGCACTCAGGCGCTCCTTCAGCGACTCGTGCTGGATCTTCTCCTGGAGCTTCATGACACCGTCCAGCAGCGCTTCCGGCCGCGGCGGGCAGCCGGGCACGTACACGTCGATCGGCAGGTACTGGTCGATTCCCTTGGCGACCGAGTAGGAGTCCCAGTACGGGCCGCCGGAGTTCGAGCACGAGCCGAAGCTGATCGCGTACTTGGGCTCGGGCATCTGCTCCCACACGCGGATGATCGACGGGATCATCTTGTCGACGCAGGTCCCGGCGACGATCATCACGTCGGCCTGGCGTGGGGAGGCCGGGAACGGGATGACGCCGAACCGCATGATGTCGTGACGCGGCATCATCGATGCCGCCATCTCGATGGCGCAGCAGGCCAGGCCGAACTGCAGCGTCCACAGCGAGTACTTCCGGCCCCAGTTCAGCGTGTACTTGAGCGGCTTCGGGAGCTCGATCTGATCTAGGAGCGCCATCTCACCTCACGTCCATTCCAGGACCCGTTTGCCCCATGCGTAGACGAGGCCGAACAGCAGAATCGCGACGAACAGGACCATCTCGACAACAGCGAACAATCCGAGCCTCTCGTAGACGACCGCCCACGGGAAGAGGAACAGCGCCTCGACGTCGAAGACGACGAACAGGAACGCGAAGATGTAATAGCGGACGTTCGGCTGCTTCCACGACTCGCCGATGGGGTCGATGCCGCATTCGTAGTTCTCGAGCTTCTCCCGGTTGGGGCGCTGCGGTCGCAGGGCTCGCCAGGCGACGAACGTCCCGACTCCGAAGAGGAGGATGACCGCTGCGAGGGTGGCTACCGCCGCGTAGCTCACGTAGTAGGCGGTCATCACGCAGCTCCCGGGCTCGCTCGTGAATCCTTTCTCAAAGTCTACCCCCCACGGAGGGCACACCTTGGACCGGCAAACGGCCGGCCCGCGGCATCTTAGCGCAGGGACCGATCCTCCTAAGCGCCGACCCCTTCCGGGACGTCCGTGCAGGTGTCGAGCAGCCCGCGCGACGGCACCAACCGGCCCAGAACCGCTCTGTTCGCAGCAATCAGCGGATACAGCCGATGCACGCCCAGCAGGACGGCGAGACGACCCAGCGGGAGCACCTCGAGAGCCCGTCGCGCGGCGTCGGCGGCGGAAAAGAGCCGGCCCCCGACGACGGCATGGAAGGACGAGTAGCGCTCGTCGGACGCAAGCTGCGAGAGATGCTGCTCGGCGACCGGATGCCCGAACGGGCAGAAGCCGAGCGCGCCGCGCCGATCGAGGCGGGCGAGCACGTGAATTCCCCACCGGCAGAAGTGACACTCGCCGTCGTAGAGCAGCAGCGTGTGCCCCACGTCAACCCCCCAGCGGCAGCGCGCGCTCGGCCAGGGAGAGGAAGAAGCCGGGAGCGATGCCCGTCGCGATGACGATCGCGGCGCACGCGGCTAGTGCGATGCGCAAGCCCGCGGAACGCTCGAGCGGCATGTCGTCGGATTCATCCGGATCTTGCATGAACATCACGACGGCCACGCGGACGTAGAAGAAGGCGGCGACCACGCTGGCAAGCACCGCAATGACAGCGAGCCAGGCGTAGTGGGCGCGAATCGCCGCGAAGAACACGTACCACTTCGCCCAGAAACCACCGGTCGGCGGGATTCCGGCGAGCGAGAACAGGAAAAAAGCGAAGAGCGCTGCAGCGGCCGGACGGCGGACGCCCACCCCGGAGTATTTCGTCAGGTGCACACGCTCGGTTCCGCCGTCCTCGAGGAAGAGCATCACGCTGGCGAACGCGCCGATCGTCATCGCCGTGTACACGAGCAGGTAGAGCATGGCGGCCGCGATTCCGCTGCGGCTCGTCGCAACGACGGCAATCGCGATGAACCCAGCGTGTGCAATTGATGAGTACGCAAGCATGCGCTTGATGTCGGTCTGTGCGACGGCGAGCACCGAAGCAAACGCGATCGTGACGACGGCAAGAACGGCGAGGGGCGGCTGCCAGTCCCAGCGAAGCTCCGGAAGAGAAACCACGAGCACGCGCACGAGCGACGCAAAGGCAGCCGCCTTCGTCCCTCCGGCCATGAACGCGGTGACCGGCGTCGGGGCGCCCTGGTACGCGTCGGGCGTCCACATATGGAAGGGCACCATCGCCGCCTTGAACCCGAGTCCGACGGCGAGAAGCGCGACGGCAACACCGGCGAGCCGGAAGTCGTCGAGACCGCCGATCGCGACGGACGACTTGATGCGCAGCAGGTTGGTCGTCCCGGCTCCACCGAAGATGAACGCAATGCCGTAGAGCAGGAACGCCGACGCGAAGGCGCCGAGCAGGAAGTACTTCATCGATGCCTCCTGCGCCGCAGGCCGCGCGCGTTCGAACCCGGCCATCACGTACAGCGCGAGCGAGAGGAGCTCGACGGAGACGAAGACCATGATCAGGTCGGTTGAAACGGCGAGCAAGGTCATGCCGGCCGTCGACAGCAGCAGCAGCGCGTAGAACTCGGCTTTGTCGATTCCCCGGCGCACGAGATATCCGCGGGCTGTAAGCGTTGCCAGCGCTCCCGCGCCGAGGATCACCCATCGCGCAAAGACGCCGAAGCCGTCCCCGACGACCATGCCGCTCAGCGCGACGCGCGGGTCGGCCCCCCACTGCTTGAACGACACCACGGCAGCGGCCAACAGGGTGATGAACGCCGTGGCCTGAAGGTGCGGTCCGCGCTGGTTCGGCACGGCGGCGTCCACAAGCAGCAGCAGGATCGCACCGCCGACGAGCACGAGCTCGGGGAGCAGAACCGTCCAGTTCTCGGCGACCGGCAATCCTTGCGGCATCAGCGGTCTCCCGAACGGACCATCGATTCGTTGACCGCCGAGACGACCTTCGCCACGGCCGGCTCCATTCGCTCGAAGAAGGGTTGTGGCCACACGCCGATGAGAACGATGAGGGCGACCATCGGCGCGAGCACCAGTCGTTCGCGGGGTGTGAGGTCTTTGAGGACTCGATTGGAATCGGAGGCGACCGGACCGTGGAACGTGCGCTGGTACGCCCACAACAGATACAGCGCGGCCCCCACGACACCCCCGGCTCCGAGGACGGCGGCGAGGCGGTTTGTCTGGAAGGTGCCGAGCAGGATCCAGAATTCGCCGACGAACCCGTTGAGACCGGGCAGGCCGAGCGACGACAAGGCGACGAGGAGGAACACGCCGGAATACGCAGGCGCCACCGACGCGATGCCGCCGAAGTCCTCGATCTGTCTGGTGTGACGGCGCTCGTAGAGCATCCCGACCAAAAGGAAGAGCGCACCCGTCGACAATCCGTGATTGACCATCTGCAGAACCGACCCTTGGGCTCCCGTGATCGTGAAGGCGAACAGCCCGAGCATCACGAAGCCGAGGTGACTCACCGACGAGTACGCAACCAGACGTTTCAGATCCGACTGCACGGCCGAGACCGCCGCGCCGTACAGAATCCCTATGACCGCCGCGGCGAGGATGTACGGCGCCGCTTTTCTCGCAATGACCGGAAAGAGCGGGATCGAGAAGCGGATGAACCCGTACGTCCCCATCTTCAGCAGGACACCGGCCAGAATCACCGACCCGGCGGTCGGCGCTTCGGTGTGCGCGTCGGGCAGCCAGGTATGGAACGGGAACATCGGCACCTTGATCGCGAACCCGATCGCGAACGCCGCGAAGAGCCACGCCTGGGTGCCGAGGGCCAGACGCGGCGCCACCGCCAACCAGTCGCCGTAGGCGAACGTTGCTGCTCCCGCCGCGTCGCGCACGCCGAGGTGCAACGCAACGATCGCGATGAGCATGAGCAATCCTCCGGCCAGCGTGAAGAGGAAGAACTTGATCGTTGCGTAGATCCGCCGCTCGTAGCCCCACACGCCGATGAGGAGGTACATCGGGATCAGGACCGCTTCCCAGAAGATGTAGAAGAGGACGAGGTCCTGGGAGAGAAACACGCCGAGGATCGCCCATTCGGTCAGCAACAGCGCGATCACGTACTCCTTGACGCGCTTGTTGACGCCCCCCGATGCGAGAAAACAGATGGGGAACAGGAACGTCGTCAGCATCACGAGGAACAGCGAGATCCCGTCGATGCCGAGGTGGTATGCGATTCCCCAGTCCTTGACCCACTCGACACGCTCGACGAGCTGGAAGGAGGCAACGCCGGTCCGGAACCGCGCGAAGACGACGAGCGAGACCAGGAACGCGAGCCCGGAGATCGCCGTGCCGAGCCGTTTGAGCATCTCGTCATTGCGCGGAGCGAGCGCGACGACGATCGCTCCGGCGAGTGGGGTCAGAACGAGGATCGATAGCAGCGGGAGGCCCACAGCTACGCCGTCCTCAAGACGACGTACAGCACGATGGCCGAGGCGCCGAGCATCACGCCCACTGCATAGTTCCGGACGAACCCGGTCTGAATGTGCCGCCACGAGCCCGACGCGCGTGCGACGAGGGTTCCGATGCCGTTCACGGCACCGTCGATGATCCGGCGGTCGACGACGCCGGCGCAGAACGAGGCAAACAGTCGCGCCGGTGAAGCAACAATGGTCGCGTAGAGCTCGTCCACGAAGAACTTCTGGCGGATCAGCGTGTTCAAGGGGCCGAGGCGCCTGCGCAACGCCTCGCGGCGTGCAAGATCGACGCCGTAGGTCCACCACGCGGTGAGGACGCCGACCGTCGCGATGGCCCACATCACGATCACGACTCCGAAGGCTTCCTCGTGTCCGGCGTGCCCGAGAACCGGCTCGAGGAACGCGCTCAGACGCGCGCCGCCACGCACGCCGGCGGGAAGATTCAGGACGCCGCCGAAGACTGCGGCCACGGCGAGCACGGCCATCGGCCCGACCATCGATGTGGGCGACTCGTGCGGGTGTGTGCCCTCCGACCATCGCGGGCGTCCGAGGAACGCAAGCACCAGCATCCGCGTCATGTAGAAGGCGGTAAGCAAAGCCGCGGCCGCTCCGAGGACGAAGAGCGCTGTTCGTCCCTCGGCCCACACGGCGGCCATGATCTCGTCCTTCGAGAAGAACCCCGAGAAGGGCAGCACGCCGGTGATCGCTCCCCAGCCGGCGAACGTGACCGCAAACGTCCACGGGATGGCCTTGCGCAGTCCGCCCATCCGGTCCAGCGCCGTTTCGTTGGCAAGTGCGTGCATCACCGAACCGGCGGCGAGAAACAGCAGCGCCTTGAAGAAGGCATGCGTGACGAGATGGAACATCGCGGCACCGACGGCCCCTACGCCGGCCGCAAGGAACATGAATCCGAGCTGGCTCACCGTCGAATAGGCAAGGACGCGCTTGATGTCCTCCTCGGCGGTCGCGAGGACTGCAGCGTACAGAGCTGTCAGCGCACCGATCGTCGCCACGACGGCGGCTGCGACGGGCGCAAAGTCGTAGAGCGGGTTCAGCCGGACGACGAGATAGACACCGGCGGTGACCATCGTCGCTGCGTGGATGAGCGCAGACACCGGCGTCGGACCTTCCATCGCGTCCGGGAGCCAGACATACAGCGGAATCTGTGCCGACTTCCCCACCGCGCCTGAGAAGAGCAGGATCGCCGCCGTCGTCGCCGTGCTGCGAGCAAACGAACCCTCTGTGGCCGCGCGATTGATCTCGGGAATCGAGAACGTCCCGACGGAGACGAACAAGACGAAGATGCCGATGAGCATGCCGGTGTCGCCGATTCGCGTTGTGATGAATGCCTTCTTCGCGGCCGTCGCGGCCGAGGGACGCTCGAACCAGAATCCGATGAGCAGGTACGAGCAGACACCGACAAGCTCCCAGCCCGTGTACAGGAACAGCATGTTGTCGGCCAGAACGAGCAGCAGCATCGAGAAGACGAAGAGGTTCAGGTACGCGAAGAACCGGCTGTAGCGAGGGTCGTCCTGCATGTAACCGATCGAATAGACGTGGATCAGGAAGCTGACCCCGGTCACGGTAAGCGCCATGACGGCCGACAGCGGGTCCCAGCGCAGGTCGACGCCCACGTGGAACGGGCCGACGCCCGCCCACGTGAAGAGATGGAACAAGACGGAGCGCCCTCCTTGCGGAAGCGAGATGAGGTCGATGAAGGCCGCGGCAGACGCGACGAATCCCGCCGCGACGGCCGCCGATCCGAGCACGCCGGCGCTGCGCCCCATGCGCCGGCCGGCCGCGAAGAGGATCAACGCGCCGCCGAGCGGAGCGATGAGGATGAGCGGGATCAGCTGCATTTCACCAACGAAGAACGGAGAGGTCGTCGACGTTGGTGCTGTGGCGGCGCCGGAAGATCGAAACGATGATCGCCAGTCCGACCGCGACTTCGGCCGCCGCAACGATGATCACGAACAACACGACCACTTGGCCTTCGACGGCACCGTGCATGCGCGAAAAGGCCACAAAAGCGATGTTGACCGCGTTGAGCATCAGCTCGACGCACATGAACAGGATCAAGGCGTTGCGGCGCAGTAGAACGCCGATAGCGCCCGTGACGAACAGCAGCATCGAGAGCCCGATGTAGTGCGCGGTTGTGGGCGCGCGGCCGCGGAACACGAATGCGGCAATAAGAAGCAGGACGACCAGCGAAGCAACCGCTCCGGCGAGCGGCCGCCGCGCCGTTGCTCCGACGTCGGCAGGCGTCGATTCGGTCGCGACGGCCTGGGGCGGTTGTTCGGTCATGCCTATTGGGGCTTTCGCTTGGCCAGCATGAGGATGCCGATCGTTGCGACGAGCAACAGAAGCCCTGTGATTTCGAACGGAAGGAGATAGGAGCGGAACAGCACGTCGCCGATCGACTCGGCGGACCCGAAGCCGCTCGTCACATCGGGCAGCTTCTCGCCGAGCCGTCCGGATCCGAGCACGCCGACGAGACTGCCGACGAGCACAGCGCCGACGAAACCGCCGATGATGAGCTGGCGTATCTGGAAGCGCCGCGGCTCGATCAGCACCTCGTCGCGCGCCACGCCCAGCAGCATGATCACGAACAAGAACAAGATCACGATCGCGCCCGCATAGACGATGATCTGCGATACGAACAAGAACTCGGCCCCCAGGCTGAGGAAGAGGACGGCGACGGCAAGCAGGTTCACGACGAGAAGCAGCGCTGCGTGCACCGAGTTGCGCTGAACGACCATGCCGAGGGCCGCGCCGAGAGCAATCGCACCGAACACGAGGAACAGCGTCACGAGCCGGCCTGCTTGTCGTAGGGACCGCGCCACGTCTCCTCGGGGAGCCAAACCACGGGCACGTCGATGTCCGGCATGCCCGGCTCCCCTTCTGCGGGATGGAGACGGCCGACACCGGGCTGTTCCATCTCCTCCTGTGACAGCACGATCGGGTCGCCGCGGTAACCGAGCTTTCGCTGCTCCGGTCCGGGCGGCGCTTCGAGCAGCTCGTCCTTGGAGTAGATGAGCGAGCTCCGCGATGTTCCGGTGAACTCGAAGAAGGTCGTCATCGTGATGGCGTCCGTCGGGCACGCCTCGACGCACAGCCCGCAGAAGATGCACCGGAGCATGTTGATCTGGTAGATGCCGGCGTATCGCTCGCCGGGCGACACGGGATGGTCGGGCGGGTTCTCGGCTCCCCACACGAGGATCGCGTCGGCCGGGCACGCGCCGGCGCACAGCTCGCAGCCGATGCACTTCTCCATGCCGTTCGGATAGCGGTTGAGGATGTGCCGGCCGTGCAAGCGCGGAGGTGGTACCTGTCGTTCGAACGGGTACTGCACGGTGTCCGCCGGACGCACGAGCATGTGCTTCAGCGTCACCCACATGCCCTTCGCCAATGCCACGAGCGCATCGATCGGCGATGATTGGCGTTGCGCGCTCATGCGCTCACTTCCTCTTCCGCGTCTTCCGGAGCGCGCGTCGGCGCGAACAAGCTGATCAGGACGAGCCCGATGATTGCGCCGCCGACGAACAGGATCCACCGGCGAACGTCGACGATCCGCGCCGCCGCCGAAACCGGGATCCACAAGATGCCGACGGGGATGAGGAACTTCCAACCGACGTTCATCAGCTGGTCGTAGCGGAGTCGCGGCAACGACGCGCGCAGCCAGAAGAACAGGAACACGAAGGCACTCGTCTTGAGCAGGAACCAGAACACCGGCCAGAGCGCAGGCAGGATCGGAAATACCGGTCCGTTCCAGCCGCCCCAGAAGAGCGTCACCGCAATGGCGGAGATGGTGACGATGTGCATGTACTCCGCCATGAAGAACATCATGAACTTAATGCCGGAGTACTCCGTGTGGTACCCGGCCACGAGCTCGGTCTCTGCCTCGGGGAGATCGAACGGCGCGCGATTCGTCTCGGCGATCCCGGCGAGAAGAAAGATCACGAACGACGGGATCTGCGCGCCGATGAACCACGAGTCGTGCTGCGCCTCGACGATGCCGCGCGTGGAGAGCGTTCCGGCGTAGAGCACGACGGGAATCACCGAGAGTCCCATCGCGATCTCGTAGCTGATCATCTGCGCACTCGATCGGACGGCGCCGAAGAGCGGGTACTTCGAGCCGGACGACCATCCCGCGAGCGCGACGCCATACACGGCAATCGAACCCATCGCGAGGAAGAACAGCAGGCCGACGTTGATGTCCGCGAGCTGGAGAATGATCTCGCGGCCGGCGATCGTGATCTTGTCGCCGAAGGGAACGACGGCAAACGCCGCAAACGCCGGGACGGCAGAGACGATCGGCGCAATCGGGTAGACGAAGCGATCGGCCGTGATCGGGCGAATGTCCTCCTTCATCAGCAGCTTCACGCCGTCGGCGATGCTCTGCAGGATTCCGAAGGGTCCCGCGCGATTCGGTCCGATGCGGGACTGCATGTCGGCGATGACCTTCCGCTCGCCCCACACGACGATTGCGAGCAAGATGTTGAGCAACAGGAACACGACGATCGTTTTCGCGATGAGGATGACGACGTCGATCCAGTCCATTACGCCGGCTCCACTCGCACGGAGGGATAGGGGTCGCCCGCGCCGACGAGAGCCTGCGCGGACACACCCCACTGACGCCACGGCACGAAAACGACGCCTTCCCGAACGTCGGCCGTGACGCGCGCTCGCGCCGAAAGAGAGCCGTTTGCCGACGTGACGGTCACGTCTCCTCCGTCGTCGATGCCCGCTCGCTGCGCGTCGGCGGGATGGAGCTCAACGTACGGCTGCGCCGTCACCTTGCGAATTCCGTCGGTGTGTCTGATTCGGGATCCGTCGTCGTACAAGAGGCGATAGGTGAGCAGGCGCAGCGGGTAATCGGCTTGCCCGCGCGGCGCTTCCGCACGCACGGGACCACCGTCGGTGGGCTCGGACGGCGCGATGTCCAGCAACGCGTCCAGCTCCGAATGCACGTCGGCGATCGTCCTGCACCCAATCGGCCGACCGCAGCGGCGCGCGGCCTCAGCGAAGATCGCGTAGTCGGCGCGCGCCGCTCCCGGCGGGTCCATCGCGGCACGAACGGGCTGGCGTCGGCCTTCCCAATCCGTCAGCGTGCCGTCGCGTTCCACAAAGGCCGCGGCGGGCAGGACGAGGTCGGCGTAGGCGAGCAATTCCGACGACTGGACGTCCTGGACGACGACGAACTGTGCGCCTTCGAGCGCGCGCCGTCCCAGCGCAGAGTCGGGTCCGTCGCCGATCACATCGGCACCTGCGACCCAGAGCACGGCGAGCTCTCCCGCTGCAGCCTTCTCGAGCATGGCCGTGCCGTCCAGACCCGGCTCGGACGGGACCTCGGCTCCCCACACGCCGGCCACGTGTGTGCGCGCGCCCTCATCGGAGGCGAGCCGCCGTCCCGGCAGCAGACCCGGGTGCGCGCCGGCCGACAACGCGCCGTTCGTTCCGGCCCGACGGGGCACCCAGCCCCAGCGCGCCCCGGCCGCCTCGGCGACGACGCGCCACGCGCGGGTCACGTCCGTCGAGCACGCCTGGGGGCCGAGGAGGATGACGGGGCGTTCGGCGGCGCGCAGCGCCGCCGCGAACGCCTCGACATCCTCCGGACGCAAGCCGGCCGCAGACGCGAGCGCTTGCGGCCCGGCCGCAAGCGTCGTGCCGAGTGCACCCGCGATCGCGGCTCCAGTCGCGGCCTCCGCGCCCGGGAACGGCGCGAGCCGGGCGTCGGCGTATTCGGAGAGCGCGACCGCCCGCGCGTTCACGATCGCGGTGCGCAGCCCGCGCTTCGTGGCCGCGATGCGCAAGCGAAGGAAGAGCAGCGGCACCTCTTCGCGTGCGTCCAGTGACACGAGCACGACGAGGTCCGAGCCGAGGATGTCGTCGTAGGTCAGCGACGGGATCGGGAGCGCCTCGGCACTCACACCGCCGGAGAGCCGGTGGTCGATGTTGTTCGTCTTGAGCGCAACGCGCGCGAACTTCTGTGCGGCGTAGGCGTCCTCGTCGCACATGGACTCACCGACGAGCACGCCGGCCTGCGCGGACCCGTCGATGACCGGCGCAAGCTTCTCGGCCATGATCTTGAACGCCTCGTCCCACGAGACCGCCGCGAGCTCGTTCCCCTTGCGCGCATATGGATGCAGGAGCCGGTCGGGCGAGGAGATGTAGGCGTTGCCGTACCGGCCCTTGTCGCACAACCATTCTTCGTTCGTGTCCTCGTTCGTTGCGGCCGAGAACCGGACGACGTTGCCGTCCTGAACGCGCACGCCGATCTGGATCGAGCAACCAGACGAGCAGAGATTGCACGTCGACGCGATGTTGTGGACGTCCCACGGACGCGCCTTGAAGCGGTACTCGGTCGACGTGAGCGCGCCCACCGGACAGATCTGCACCGTATTGCCGCTGAAGTACGAATCGAATGTCTCGCCGATGTCGCCGGCGTTCGGACCGCGCACGTGATCGCCGTGTCCGTCTCCGTCGCCGTGTCCGTCCCCGTTGAATGTGTGGAACGGAAAGATGAACGCTTCCGGTCCACGGTCCATCACACCGATGAGCACGTCGCCGGACAGCTCCTCACAGAAGCGCGTGCACCGGTAGCACAAGATGCAGCGCTCGCGATCGAGACTGATCAGCGGAGAGATCGGGACGGGCTTCGTGAACCGGCGCTTCGGCTCGATGAACCGCGACTCGGCCGGTCCGTAGTCCTGCGTTTGGTCTTGCAGCGGACACTCGCCGCCCCGGTCGCAAATCGGACAGTCGAGCGGGTGATTGATGAGAAGCAGCTCGAGAATCGTCTTCTGCGCTTCGTTCACCTGCTCGCTCGAGAACTGGGTGTACGCGACCATCCCGTCGCGCACGACGGTCGTACACGACGTTTGCGGACGGCGCTGGTCAGACCCGGGTATCGGCGGCGATCCCTCGATGTCGACCAGGCACATGCGGCACGCGCCGACGGGATCCATTCGCTTGTGCCAGCAGAAGCGCGGAATGAAGATCCCGGCGCGCTCGGCCGCACTGATGAGCAGCTCGCCCGGCTCCGCCTCGATCGTCTTGCCGTCGACTGTGATCGTGACCGTCGTCTTCTCCTGCGTGTCGGTCATGCCTTTTGCGCCTCCGCTTCGCTTCGGCGTGGCGCCGCTTCGACTCGCTCCGATAGCGGACACGCGCCGAGCTTGATGTGCTCCTCGTACTCGTCGCGGAAGTGCTTGATCGACGACCCGACGGGCCCCGCCGCGAACTCGGCGAGCGCGCACAGCGACTTGAACCCGGACATGCCGTCGTTCACGCGCGCCAACCGGTCGACGTCACCCGGTGTCCCCCGGCCGGTCTCGATGCGCTCGAGGATGCGCTCGACCCAGTAGGTTCCCTCGCGGCACGGCGTGCATTTGCCGCACGACTCGTGCGAATAGAACTTGGACCCGCGCCACACGGCGCGAACGATGCACGTGTCGTTCGGGACGACGATGATCGAGCTCGCGCCGAGAACCGAACCGGCCGCGATCATTCCCTCGTAGTCCATCGTCGCGTCGATCTTGTCGGCGGGAAGCATCGGCGTCGACCAGCCGCCGGGCGCGAAGGCTTTCATCCCGCGGTCGTCGACACCGCCGCACAGCTCGAGGACGTCATCGACCGACGTGCCGAGCGGCACCTCGACGTTGCGTGGATCGTTCACCGCGCCCGAGACGCTGCACACGAGCGTCCCGGGCGATTTCTCGGTTCCCCACTGCCGGTACCACTCGGCGCCGTTGAGCACGACCTGTCCGGCTGCTTGCAGCGACTGCACGTTGTTGACGACCGTCGGGCACGCGTACAGCCCTTCGGTGACCGGGAACGGGGGCCGGGGCCGGGGCATCCCTCTAAAGCCTTCGAGGGATTCGAGTAGCGCCGTCTCTTCGCCGCAGATGTACGCGCCGGCGCCGCGGTGCAGCACCATCTCGCATGAGAAGTCGGTGCCGAGGATCCGCTCGCCCAGGTAGTTGTTCTCGTACGCCTCACGGATCGCCGCATCGAGCCGGTCGCGCGCGAGGATGAACTCGCCCCGGCAATAGATGAAGCAGTGCTTGGCTCCCACCGCATACGCGGCGACGAGCATGCCCTCGATGAGCGCGTGCGGATCGACCTCCATGAGCTCGCGGTCGTGGAAGGCACCCGGCTCCCCTTCGTCGCCGTTGCACACGATGTAGCGCGGCTTGGGTGAATCCTTCGGTATAAGGCTCCACTTGAGCCCGGTTCCCATGCCGGCGCCGCCGCGTCCGCGCAGACCGGAGTCCTGCACGGTCTTGATCACCTCTTCGGGCGTCATCTCGTTCAGCGCCTTGCGCAGCGCCTCGTAGCCGCCGGAGTCGAGGAAGGCACGAAGCGTCCAGCTCTCCGGAAGCTCCCGGCGCTTGAGGACAACGAGTGTTTCCTCAGCCATCAGACGTCGTTCCTGCGTCTCCGTTTCGCTGCGACGTACGTGCTTCGGCAAGAGACTTCGCTTGGCGGAGCTCGGACAAGATCTCGTCGAGGTCGCGTCCCGCGCGCAGGTCGTTCACGAGCTTGCGCGCGCGTTCCGGCGTTAGATACGGAACGTCCAGGTAGTTCACCTGCGCGGCGACGGCCCAGTGACACGTCGCCAGACACTCGACCGATTCCCACGAGCACAAGCCGTCCGGCGTCGTCTTATCGGGCGGGCCGATGGCATCGCGCAGTGCCTCGGCCGTCTGCTCGGCGCCGTTGACCGCGCACGAGAGGTTCGTGCACACCGAGATGAGGAACGTTCCGGGGTGACGGCGCTTGAACATCGTGTAGAAGGTCGATACGCCTTCGACGTCGGCGGCGGATAGGTCGAGCACTGCGCCGACTTCCTTGATGACGTCGTCGGTGATGTACCCGACCTCGTCCTGCGCGTCGTGCAGCAGCATGATCAGCGCCGAGCGCGGGTTGGGATAGCGGGCGACGACCTCCTTGGCCTTGGCATGAAACGCCGGCGACAAGGTCACCGATCCACATCCCCCATCACCGGGTCGAGCGAGGCGAGGATCGCGATGAGGTCGGCGAGCAGGTGCCCCGGCGCCAACCGCGAGACCACCTGCAGGTTGACGAACGACGGCCCCCGAATGTGCATGCGCCAGGGACGGCCGCGGCCGTCCGACGCAACGAACAGCCCGATCTCGCCGCGCGGTCCCTCGACGCCGATGTACGCCTCGCCGGCGGGAACGTGCGGACCTTCCGTGTAGAGCTTGAAGTGGTGGATGACGGCTTCCATCGACACCGGGAGCCGGTTGCGCGGAGGCGGGACGAGCTTTCCTTCGGCCCGGAAGGGACCCGACGGCAGCCCCTCGAGGGCCTGCCCGACGATCTTGATCGACTCGCGCATCTCCTGCATCCGCACGAGGTACCGGTCGTAGCAGTCGCCGTTCTCCCCGACGGGCACGCCAAAGTCGAAGTTGTCGTACGGGAGGTGAGTGCCCTTCGTCGTCCGCAAGTCGTGCGCGACGCCGGACCCGCGAAGGATCGGGCCGGTCACGCCGAGCGCGATGGCGTCGGAGGCCTTGAGCACGCCGACGCCCTGGTTGCGCCGCACCCAGATCGGGTTCGCCGAAAGGAACTCTTCGTACTCATCGAAGCGCTGCGGCAAAAGATCGACGAGCTCGCGAATCATGTCGTAGTGCTCTGGGCGAAAGTCCATGCTCACGCCGCCGGGACGGATGTACGCGTGGTTCATTCGCAGACCGGTGATGGCCTGGTAGACGTCGAGGATCATCTCGCGCTCCCGGAAGGCAAACGTCGCCATCGACATCGCGCCGAGCTCGAGGCCGCCCGTGGCAAGCCAGACGAGATGGGACGTGATGCGGTTGAGCTCGCACATGATGATGCGCATCCACTTCGCGCGTTCGGGCACCTCGACGCCCGCGAGCTTCTCGACCGCAAGTGAGTACGCAAGCTCGTTGTGGAACGGCGACAGGTAATCCGCGCGCGTCACGTCGGTGACGGCCTGAATCCAGTTCAGCGTCTCGGCTTGCTTCTCGATCCCGGTGTGCAGGTAGCCGATGATCGGTTCGGCGGAGACGATCGTCTCCCCGATGACCTCGACGCGAAGACGCAGCACGCCGTGGGTCGATGGGTGCTGGGGGCCGAGGTTGACGCGCATCGTCTCGTCCTCGACCCACAGGTCCCTGACCTCGCTCTCAGTGGTGACGTCGGTCACGACGGCTGCTCCTCTGGAGGGAGCTCGACTTCTTCTTCGAGGCGGTGATGCCGCACCTCGGAGGCCG
>DASQWC010000108.1:0-26099 GCA_035640475.1 Actinomycetota bacterium
CCCCCCGTGCCTATTCGGCTCTTGTGGTCGCCGGGCTTTGTGCACTCCGGAGGCGCGGCGCCAACGTGAGAACAATCACAGTTCCACCGGCAATCACGAGCGCGAGCACGAAGCGGCCCCAGGAGATCGTCCCGGCCACGACGAGGCCCGCAGCCAGCACGAGCGCCCATCCATACATCACGAGCACCGCCTGCCGGTGCGTATGACCGAGTCGCAACAGCCGGTCGTGGATGTGCTCGTTGTCGGCCGCGAACAGCGGTCTCCGGTTCGCCAGCCGCCGCATCGTCACCAACGCAACATTCGTCAGCGGAACGGCGAGAAAGACGATCGGCGTGAAGATCAACGGCAACGCGAGCCGTCCACCGGCCGAGCCCGGCCCGTTGAAACGTCCGATCAACGAGATGGTCGCACCGGCCAAGACGAACCCCAGCGGCATCGCGCCGGTATCTCCCATGAAGATGCGCGCTGGATTGAAGTTGAACGGAAGGAATCCGATACACGCACCGACCATCGCCGCCGTCGCCAGCGGCGCCAAAGGATCCGGGCCGAGGAACTCCTCAGGCAATCGAGTCGCGTAGAGAAACAACCCGCCACCGGCAATCGCCGAAAGCCCGGCGGCGAGCCCATCGAGGCCATCGATGTAGTTCACGGCGTTGGTCAGCAGCATGACCCACACGATCGTGAGGATCGCGGAGATATCGGCGGATAGCGAGATGACACCGATGCCGGGCAACCAGAAGAAGCTCATCTGCACACCCGACAGGAACAGGATCCCGCCGGCAAAGATCTGTCCGGCAAACTTTGCCGGCGGCGACAGATCGCGATGATCGTCCAGCACACCGAGCCCGAGCACGACGAAGCCGCCGACGAGCAGACCGAACACTTCACTGAATCGAAATGCCTCGCGCAGTTCCTGCAACGTCAGCGCCGCCGCAAAGGCCGCCGCCAGTCCCACGTAGATGGCGATGCCGCCGAACGTCGGTGTCGGAGCGAGATGGACCTTGCGATCGACGGGGACGTCGTAGCCGCCGATGCGGACGACCACCGCTCGAACGATCGGGGTGCAAATAAACGAGGCGATCGCGGCGACCGCCGCGACCACGACGTATGGAGCCACGGACTACCGCCGCGAGCGAGCCGGTTTGCGCTTCTTCGAACGCCCGGTATGCGCCTCGGCCCGGCGTCCGTGTCCGGTGGCCAGGAGCAGGGTGAGAACGTCGCTCACGAGCGCCTGGACGGCCTGTCCGAGCGCCTGCCACGCCTCATCGCCCTTGCCGTTGGGCTCGATCAGATTGAGGTCCTGCGGCCGGATGCCGCCCCAGAACCCGTAGTCGGCGCGTGCTCGTTTGCGGGCCGCGTGGGCCTGAATGATCTTGTCACGCATCTGCTCGACGCGGTCTGAGAACAAGATCGGCGGGCGCACCGGCGCTCGCTTCGCCCAATGGATGAACTCCTTCATCGTGAAGACCTTGTCCCACGCTTGCGGGACGAGACTCCAGATGTGTGAGATCTGGTCCCACGACATCGCCAGGATGAGATCGGGACCGTCGCAACGCTCAGGCGTGAGCACTGTTGCCCGGTGCTTCGACAGATCGAGCGTTAGGGCTTCTGCCGCGACCGTCGCCTCGTCGCGCAAACCGACGCCGTCGATCGCATGAGTGCCGGCCGACGAGATATCCCACAGGACCTCTCCATCGATCTCCCCGGCAAGTCGCTGCGTGCACGCCGCCGCCAACGCGCTGCGAGCGTCGTTTCCGTTACAGACGTAAAGGATCCTGAAGAGTGATAACGCCATGTAGAGGCCCTGACCTGCGTAACTGTATCACTCCGCTTCAAATCGACTTTTCGAGCGCGGCGGCGATATCGACGGAAGAAATCGCGCCCTCGCGAACGATTTCGGCACCACCTCTCGTCGTATCGACCACGGTCGAAGCCGTGCCGTCGATGCGTCCGCCGTCGACGTAGCAGTCCACTCCGTCGCCGAAGAGCGTCCGGATCGATTCGATGTCGCCGGGAGTCTGCCGGCCGCTTTGGTTCGCGCTCGTCGCCGCCAACGGCCCCGTTCTCTTCAGCAACTCGAGCGTCACCTCGTTGGCGGGAACGCGAAGCCCGATCGTCTCGGACCCCGACGCCACGACGATCGTCAGGGGTCCGGGCCAAAACCGCTGCGCGAGCACGTGTGCGCTCGCGGAAGGAGCTCCGAGGTGATCAAGCCAGCCCTCGTCCGGAACGAGAACTTGCAACGCTTTGTCGGACGGCCGTCCTTTCAGCTCATAGATGCGGCGGACGGCCGTAGCGTCGTCGAATCGCGCAGCGAGTCCGTACACCGTGTCGGTGGGGATGACGACGACGCCGCCGCGCGCGAGAGCCTCGGCCGCCTCGTCGAGCGTGCTCAGCGCCGCGCCCACACCACGCGCGGCCGCCCGGTGTGATCGAAGCGCGTAGTCCACGGGCCGAAGTCCTCCGGGAGGTCGTAACGGCCTTGCGAAGGCGATCCGATCTCGTACGCGATGTGGCCACCGCGTGAGACCCACCGAGCGGCGCCGTCGGCCAGGCGCTTGAGCATCTCGTCGCCGACCGGCCCCGCGTAGACGGCTTCGTGCGGCTCGGCCCCCACGTCGAAGCCCACCTCGGCTCCCAGCGGCACGTACGGCGGGTTGGACACGACGAGGTCGCAGCGCCGCTCAAGCTCGGTTGGCAGCGCATCGTACAGATCGCCTTGGACGACCCGTACGCGCGTGTTCGTTCCCCTCACGTTGCGTTCCGCGTACCGCACGGCATCCTGAGAAAGATCGGCCGCCCACACCTCGGCGTCCGGACGCGCTCGGGCGATCGCGATGGCGACGGCGCCCGTTCCCGTGCCGATATCGACGACGACCGGCGACTCACGTTCGGCGATGAGCTCCAGTGCGACGTCGACGAGCGTTTCCGTCTCCGGACGCGGGACCAGAACGCCCGGACCGCACTCGATCTCGATGCCGCAGAAGACGACGGAGCCGACGATGTAGCCGAACGGCTCCCCGGACCGGCGCCGATCGAGCAGACCGTCGAGACGAGCAGGATCGAGCTCGTCGCGCAGACGCGTCCACAGATCTCCCCACGCCAATCCGAGTCCGTGCGCGGCGAGCCGTTCGGCATCGAAGCGCGGTGACGGACAGCCGGCCGTGCGAAGGACTTCTTCGGCATCATGCAGCCAGCCAGACAGGGTGAGCGCGTCAGCTCGCAACATTCTCGACCTCTTCGGCTTGTGCGAGCGCATCGACCATCTCGCCGATGTCGCCGTCCATGATTTGTTGGATGCCGTGCTGCGTGTGACCGATGCGATGGTCGGTGACGCGGTTCTGCGGAAAGTTGTACGTGCGGATCTTCTCAGAGCGATCGCCCGTTCCGACTTGCGACCTCCGTTCGGCGGCGAGCTGTGATCGCGCCTCCTCCTCTGCGAAGGCCTTCAGCTTCGCGAGCAGAATGCGCATCGCCCTGTCCTTGTTCTGTCGCTGCGACCGCTCGGACTGGCATGTGACGACTTGCCCGGTGGGAATGTGTGTGATCCGGACGGCCGAGTCGGTCGTGTTCACGTGCTGACCGCCCGCGCCTTGGGAACGAAACGTATCGATCCGCAGATCCTCGGGATTGATGCCGACCTCGACCTCATCGGCTTCGGGCAGGACGGCGACGGTGACAGTCGACGTGTGGATGCGGCCGCTCGACTCCGTTGCCGGGACGCGCTGGACGCGGTGCACTCCGGATTCGTGCTTCAGCTTGGAGAATGCGCCGCGGCCGTCGATCTCGATGGTTGCCTCCTTCACGCCGCCGACGCCGCTCTCGGAGGCGTCCAACACGCCGGAGCGCCATCCCTGCCGCTCGGCGTAGCGCTGATACATGCGGAGGAGCTCGGCGGCGAAGAGGCTGGCTTCGTCTCCGCCGGCTCCCGATCGAACCTCGACGATGACGGCGCGCTGATCGCGCGGATCCGGCGGCGCGAGAAGCTCACGCACTCGCTGTTCCGCCTCGGAGGCCCGGCCCTCGGCATCGGTCAGAGTCGACGCGTAGTACTCCTGCTCCTCCGCCGAGCCGCCTTCGGAGGACAGCTCGCGAGCTTCGTTCGCTTCCGTCGAGGCCGCCTTCCACGCCTCGTACGCGCGAACCAGGTCCTCGAGCTCGGCCGCTTTCTTTGCGAGCTCGACGTAGCGCTCGCGATCGGAGATCACCTCCGGCTGCCCGAGCTCGTCGAGCAGGTGCGCGTGCTCGGCGGCGACCTCGTCCAGTCGTGCGATCAGCGAGTCGTCCATATGAGCCGAGGATATCGGTGGGCTACGCCCACAATGCGCCGAAGGCGGCGATCGCGACACGCAGCTCGTCGTCGGCCGGCTCGCGCGTGGTCCAGCGCTGGAGCAGACGCCCGGGCGCCGAGATCACGCGCGCCACCATCGAGCGCTCGTTGCGTGCCGTCGCTCGCATGATCTCGTAGGCGAGCATCGCGTCGACCGGTGCGAGCGCGAGCCGCCAGCCGATCCCGGCGACGACGGGTGTCCGCGGGACGAACGCGTGGACGACGCCGCCAACGAGAACGAAGAGAACGATGAAGCTCGTCCCGCACCGGAAGTGAATCGGGCTCGCCGATCGCGCCTGGTCGATGGTCGGCAGCGTCCCGTGCTGTTCGAAGGCGGCGATCACCTTGTGCTCGGCACCGTGGTAGACGAAGAGACGCTTCGCAGCCTCCGAACGTGAGACGACGAACAAGTAGACGAGCAGGACGGCCGCCCGGAGCGCAGCTTCGGCGGCGTCGGCCGTCGGATCCGGCAGCGCCGCGACGAACAACGCCGGCGCAACGACGAACAGTGCGAGCATGCCGGCCACCACCGCAGCCATCGTCGATCTCATCTGTCCGGCCGTCGGCATCACCCCGCTCGTTTCGCGGACGGAGATCCGCAGTGCCTCCAGGCCGATCGACATCGCTTCGGCCAGAGCGCCGAGCCCGCGCGCGAACGTCTCGCGCAATGTCGCCCAGCGCTCCTGCACGGCGTGCGACTCGACGGCGATCTCTCCGTCGCCGCGACGGATCGCCACCGACCAGCGTTCCGGGGTGCGCATCAGGACGCCCTCGGGCAGGGCTTGTCCGCCGACGGTGTGTTGCTCTAGACCTTGCGCCAGTCGGTGCGTGCTCCGTACGTGCCGTCCGAGTAGGACTCCACACGGTAGTCCTCGAACAGCAGCGGCTCGGCCAAGCGCAAGCAGAGAAAGATTCGGAAGAAAAGATCGCGGATCTCAGATTCCGCGTGCTCGTCCGTGCGCATCTCGATCATGTGCCGCCACGACCGGATGTTCGCCGACAGAACGAGGATCGTCTCCGTCTCGTTGGGCAGAACGGATCGCGCCGTCTGCTGAACGCGCTTGCGGCGGTCGGTCCTGGCGTCGGCCGAGAGCAACTGATCCCCGTCGGACTGAAGTGACAGAAGCTCGTCGGCGATCTCCTCGTACTCGCGCGCGGCGCGGTCGATCCGCTCCTCGAAGCTCTTGTGCAAAGCAGGATGCTGCTGATATTCAGGTCGCTCGACGAAGCGCAGGACCTTCCCCGAAACGAATCGCTGACTAAGTTGTGAGAACGCCGTCCCGGCGCGATGGCGGACGATCTCATGCGTGTTGGACCGTGAGATGCCGTAGCAGAGGAACGACAGTGTTGCGTGCTCGTAGACCGACCCGTGGCCGGACGACGAGAGATTGTCGAAGTAGCGTTTGGCATTCTCGTTATACGACCGCTTCGGGCCGAAGCTCGCGTAGCACGTCTGGCCGGCCGTCTTCATGAGCTGTGCGGCCGGCGTCAGCGCCGTCGGGTCGTCGACGTACTGCCCGAAGTCGAGCTCCGGACCGAATCCTTCGAGGAACGGACGCATCCCTTCGAGAGCAACGTGCGGCTTGGCGATGAGGACGACGCCGGCGTGCCTGAGGTAGGGAGTGCCGGCATCGGAGTGCAAGACCTCGCTATGAATCGCCGGAAATCCATCGGCGTCGGAGCCGCCGAACGCGGCAAAAATTTCCTTCGGTTCCATCGGGGCCGAGTCTACGTCCGGGAGCCGACGCACATGCTGATATGCTGGTCGTCCCGAGATACACATGACTGACAGCAGCCCAACCTTTTCCGGCTTGGGCGTCGACGACGCAATCGTCCAGCGCCTGAACCAACGCAATATCCACGAGCCCTTCCCCATTCAGGCGGAAGTGATCCCGGACGCCCTCGACGGGCGGGACATTCTCGGCAAAGCAAAGACCGGCTCCGGCAAGACGCTCGCCTTCGGCATACCGATCGTTCAACGCATGCGCCGGGACGTGCAGGGCACGCAAGCGCTCGTGCTCGTCCCGACGCGAGAGCTCGCGTCACAGGTCACCGAGGACCTGGTCTCTATCGCGCCGCGGAAGACAAAGATCCTCGCGACCTACGGCGGCGCCGGGCTCGGCCGCCATATCAACGAGGCGCCGACGGCACAGATCATCGTCGCGACGCCGGGGCGACTCATCGACCTCCTCGATCGCAAGGCGGCCAACCTGTCCAAGCTGCACATGCTCGTCTTCGACGAAGCAGATCGCATGGCGGACATGGGATTCCTGCCCCAGGTGACGACGATCCTCCGCCACGTGCCGCGCGAACGGCAGACGATGCTGTTCTCGGCAACGCTCGACCACCAGATCATGGGGCTGATCTCGCAGACACAGGACGCCGTCCGCTTCGAGATCGCCGACCGGATGCAAACGGTCGAGGGACTCGAACACCACCTCTTCGAGGTGCACCAGATGGACAAGACCGACGTCCTCGTCGCGCTCTTGAAGGGCCCGCACGGCCTCACGCTCGTGTTCACGCGAACAAAGCGAACGTGCGCGCGCCTCGCGAAGGCGCTCAACGACGCCGGTGTGAAGGCCGAGGCCATCCACGGCGACCGCACGCAGTCCGAGCGCGAACGATCCTTACAACGGTTCGAATCGGGCGACGTGGACGTCCTCGTCGCCACCGATGTTGCCGCCCGCGGTCTGGACATCGAGAACGTGACGCTCGTCGTGAACTACGACCCTCCCGAGGACCACAAGGCGTACGTGCACCGCGTCGGACGGACGGCCCGGGCCGGAAAGACGGGAGTCGCGGTGACGCTGGCGACTTGGGAGCAACGCTCGGACGTGGAACGCATGGCCAAGCGGCTTCGGCTCACGCCGCACATCGTCGAGGTGTTCTCGTCGGACCCAATGCTGCAAAAGGTAGGAACCGAAGAGGTCGTCGGCGCGGCACCGACGAAAGAAGAAGACGACAAGCCGGCCACGGCCGGTATGTACGCGGCGCTCCGAAAGAGCCGCGGCCCGCGCCGTCGGCGGTAGCCGGCGGCATTGCAAAGCGCGGCGGCCTCCGACGCGTCCTCCGCTACAGATAACCGAGAGCGACGGACTCTTCGACCAGGGTCTTCGCGTACGTCGAGAGCGCGGCGGAGCCGTGGCCGATCCAGGCGACGTTCAGCTCGAGCACCTGCTCGGCGGTGATGGAGTGCTCTTTCCATGTCGAGCCTTCGGTTGCGAAGTTGAGCAGGAGCGGCAGTAGCCGGTCGACCGCGGAGGCGAAGCGCGCTTCGATTGTCGCCTGGGCCTCGTATTCCTCCCACAGGGTGCGGAAGTCGTCGCCTTGGTCGTCCGGAAGAAGCCCGAAGATCCGTTCTGCGGCGGCGCGCTCGGCATCTTCCTTCGCCGCCCGGCCGTCGACGTCGTAGAGAAACGCGTCGCCGGCGTCGATCTCGACGATGTCGTGGACGAGCAGCATCGTGATCACTTTGTTGAGGTCGACGTCTTCATTGACGTGCTCGGCGAGAACCATCGCCGCCAGCGCCACGTGCCACATGTGTTCGGCATCGTTCTCATACCGCGATCGTCCGACGATGCGCGAACGCCGCAGTACCTGCTTTGCTCGATCGACCTCGAGAATGAACTCGATCTGCCTGCGCAGACGCTCGCCGCTCACCGAACGGGACGCGCTCCCTCGGCGCCGAGACAGAACTCGTTGCCTTCCGGATCGCACAAGACGGCGTTGCGGTACGGCCACTCCGGCGGGAAGAGCTCTTCCCACAAACAGGTGGCGCCGAGCGCTACGAGCCTCTCGATCTCCGCGTCGAGATCGTCCGCGTGGAGGCCGAGATGGAGGCGGTTCTTCACCGTCTTAGGCTCGGGCACCTCAATGGACTCGAGGTAAATCCCTCCGCCCGGTTTCTTCACGTTCTGCCCCTGGCGCTCCCAACCGAGAGCCTCCGACCAGAACGCAGCGAGCCGCGCCGGATCTGCGCAGTCAAACGTCACGCACGTGACCTCCACCACGCGCGAGCGTACCGAGCGGCGGCCGGAGCGCGTTCGGAGCGACTGCGGTTGCGAGCCCGAAGGAATTCAAGCCCGACGGCACTCAGATAACGGCGAGCAACCGTCCGGGGGAGCGGAGAACGCGTCGGAGGCCGCCGCGACCTCGGCCAGAAGCCAGAGCTAGCGCTTCTTAGCCGACTTCTGGATCTGCTCGGTCTTCTCGGCCCGGCGGCGGAAGCGGTCGACGCGCCCGCCGGTGTCCACGAACTTCTGCTTGCCCGTGTAGAACGGGTGGCACTGCGAGCAGATCTCGACGTGGATCTCGGGCACAGTCGCGTGCGTCGTGAACTCCGCACCGCACGCGCAGCGGACGTGACACTCGACGTATTCGGGATGGATTCCGGTCTTCATAGCGTCGTGAGCTTACCCCGGTTCAGCGGCCGTTGGGGTTGGCCTTGGCGATCTCCTTGAGGAACTCGGCATTGGACTTCGTCTGCTTCATCTTGTCGATGAGCAGCTCGATCGCCTGGGCCGCGTCGAGAGCGTGCAGCACCCGGCGGAGCCGCCAGGCCAGCGCGAGCTCCTCGGTTTCGTGCAGGAGCTCTTCCTTCCGGGTTCCCGACGCTTCGACGTTGATGGCCGGGAAGAGCCGCTTCTCGGAGAGCGTCCGGTCGAGGCGGACCTCCATGTTCCCGGTCCCCTTGAATTCCTCGAAGATGACCTCGTCCATCCTCGATCCGGTCTCGACCAGACACGACGCAATGATCGTGAGCGAGCCGCCCTCCTCGATGTTGCGAGCTGCGCCGAAGAACCGCTTCGGCGGATAGAGCGCTGTCGAGTCGACACCACCGGAGAGGATCTTGCCGGACGCCGGTGCGGCGAGGTTGTACGCGCGCGCCATACGCGTGATCGAGTCGCACAGGATCATCACGTCCTTGCCGCCCTCGACGAGACGTTTGGCGCGCTCGAGAACGAGCTCGGTGACCTGAATGTGATCGTCGGCAGGGCGGTCGAACGTCGACGCGACGACTTCGGCCGCCTTCACGGTCCGGCGCCAGTCGGTGACCTCTTCCGGACGCTCGTCGACGAGCAGGACGACGACGTGGACCTCCGGATTGTTCTCGATGACCGAGTTCGCGAGCTGCTTGAGAATCGTGGTCTTGCCTGCCTTCGGCGGCGAGACGACCATCCCGCGCTGCCCCTTGCCGATCGGGCAGACGAGATCAAGGATTCGCTCCGTGTACGCCTTCGAGTCGTGCTCGAGACGCAGCCGCTCGTCTGGGAAGAGTGCAGTGAGCTTGTCGAACGACGGCCGACGGCGCGCAACCTCGGGGTCGAGCCCGTTGACGTTCTCGATACGCAGCAGCGCGTAGTACTTCTCGGAGTCCTTGGGGGGCCGGATGATGCCGGACACCTCGTCGCCGCGACGCAACCCGAAGCGCCGGATCTGCGACATCGACACGTACACGTCCTCTTCGGACGGCAGGTAGCCCTGGGTCCGCAGAAAGCCGTACCCGTCCGGAAGGATGTCGAGGACGCCCTTCCGGTACAGGAAGCCTTCGTCCTCGGCCCGTCGCGAGAGGATCGCCGTGACGAGCTGTTCCTTGGTCAGGGCGTCCGGGTCGTCGACCTTGGCTTCGTCCGCGAGCTTCAGGAGCTCGGAGACGTCCTTTTCCTCGAGTTGCGTGCGATCGAGCGCACCCTCGACCTGACCGTCGAGCTCGGTTTCGAGATCACCGTCGTCGGGGAGCCCCAGATCGACGGGCCGGCGCGGCGGACGCGGACCTCTCCGCGATCCCCTTCTCGAAGATCGGCCGCCCGGCCGCCTTCCACCACCACTCATGCCCCGAGTTCCTTTCTTGCCTTGTCCCAGTCGGCGATGAACCGCTCAAGTCCGATGTCGGTGAGCGGGTGCTTCACCAGCTTCGTGAATACGTCGTAGGGGAGCGTTCCGATATCCGATCCGAGCCTCGCGGCCTCGACGACATGCATTGGGTGTCTGAGAGAAGATGCGAGAACCTCTGAAGGAAAGTCGTAGTTCTTCACCACCTCGATGCATTGCGCGAGGATTTCCATCCCGCCTGAAGCAACGTCGTCGATTCTTCCGAGGAACGGGGAGATGAAGTTCGCTCCTGCCTTTGCCGCCAGCAGCGTCTGGGCCGGCGAGAAAACTAGGGTCATATTAACCCGAATCCCCTCGCTCCGCGCCACCTTCGTAGCTGCGAGCCCGGCTGGGATGCACGGGAACTTCACGTAGACGTTCTCCGCGATCTGGGCGAGCTCGCGAGCCTCGGCCAACATGTCGTCCTTCTTGGTGGAGACCACCTCCGCGGAAACCGGTCCGTCGACCTCGGCGCAGATCTCCTTGAGCATCTGCTTGTAGTCCTTCTTGCGGTCGGCTTCCTTCGCGAGCAACGACGGGTTCGTGGTCACTCCATCGAGGACACCCCACTCGTTGATCTCCGAGATCTCCTTGAAGTTCGCCGTATCAAGGAAGAGCTTCATGACGACCCCTTTCCTCCCACTTGTTGCGGTTCGGGCTTTCCCGGAACACCCATCCGTTCGACGACCTTCTCGACGATGTGATCGATCACGGCCGCGAGCGTGACGTCCAATCCGTAGGACGAGATCACCGGCGCGTTGTTCTGCTGCGCCGCCGAGCGGATGTACTTCTGAACCTTCCTGATGTCGTCGAAAGCGGTGAGGTACCGCTCGACATTTCGCTGCGCCGAGTCGGTTGCGCGTAAGAAGAAGTGCGACCGGTGGACGTCCTCATCGTCGACGGTGATGACGATGGGCACGACGACGGCCTTCTCTTCCCACGGCGGCGCCCACGGCGGGCTTTCGATGAAACCGGGGACGAGGTGCGCGCCTTCGATGATGAGATCGGTCCCCTCGAGCACGGACCGTTCGATGAGCGCCTCAACAGCGACCGAGACACCCCGAACCTGCTCCTCGAAGCCGGCGATGACGGGGTCGGCCGACCGCGGAATCGGCCCCCGGATCGCCAGGTGCGCCTCGAAGGACGACGTGTGCAGGGCGGGCATGATTCGTTCGCTGAAGAGCGACCGCATGACCTCACGAACGGCGTCCGTCGAGATGATTCGCGTAATGCCGAGCCGGGCCGCGAGCTGCGTTGCGATCGTGGACTTGCCCGTTCCGGTCGTCCCGCCGATGAGCAGGATGAGCGGCAGGTCGAGCTCCTCCACCGCTTGCCAGCGTCGATACGTCTCGGCGTAGCGCTGGCCGACCATCTCCGAGATCGTCGCGACGGCGAGCTCGCGAAGCTCGTCCCGCTTGATCTCGAAGCGGCCGCCGGAGACGAGCTGTTCCTCGATGCGCTCGGCAACCTCATACGCGCGGAAGGGAGCAAGACCGGTGGCCATGATCGAGGAGGCCATGAGACCCTTCGAATACGGCAGGCCGGCTCGGTCCGAGACGACGATGTGCTGGGTTTGGCGTTTCTGAGGCATATCAGCCCAGTGCGCGCTCGCGGCTCAGGTCGAGCACCCGATCGAACGCCTTCTCGATCCCCTTACCCACTAACGCGTTGTTGACGAACACGACCTCTTTGCCCGCGGCCAGGGCGTGACGCCCGGCGACATCCACGGCGGCGGCCTTGAGCTCGGTCAGGAGGACCTCGTAGCCGGAGGCGGCTTCGAGATCGGCCTTGAGTGCCGCCCTGTCGGCCAAGTGATTGGTCATTCCGACCACCTCACAACCATGTGTCTGCTCCAAGTGCTTCGCGAGCATGGGTCCGGCCGCGTCGGGTGCCGTCGAGCAGAGAAACACGCGGCGTCCGGTCACAGATTCCAAAGGTTCGGGTCGAAACGTGACGGCAACGACGTCGAGATCAGGAACTGTCTTTCGGATTGCGGCCTCCGCTCCGGCCGCGGCTGATGCTTCGTCGGCCATCGTAACAACGGCCAAATCAGCCAGCAATAGGCGGTAGGGACCGAGATGCGAGGATAGCTCGTCGCGTCCGATGTCGGCCGGAACGCAGATCACTCCCGCGTGCGCCTCGACGTCCGGCAGCGACGCGCCGGATCCTTCGAGGAAGACGAGATCCTCGTCGCGCTCTTCGGCGATGCGCGCCGCGTCGGGCACGTTCGAAAAGACGGTGGCCCCGGCGAGCCCTCCGCCGACCCGTACGCACCCGATCGTCGTGATGCCGGCGGTGAGTGCGTCTTCGACGTAATCGCTGCCGGCGTGGTACCCGGCGTCGGCGAGCTCGACGAGTGTCGCCGCGGTCAGCCGCGTCCCCGCCTCGATCACGCGCGGTGGAATCGGTCCGCCCCTTCCGACGGCGACGATCACGGGTGTGCTCCCGCGAGCAACAGCGTGCTGCGCGAGCGCGCTCGTGACGGCCGTTTTGCCCGTCCGCTTTCCCGTCGCAAACACCCGGAGCGTCGGCTTCGTGAGCACCCGTTCGAACACGGGCGGCCGCAAGTCGAAGTCGGCACCGCGATACGGGACGCCGCGCGTGAGCGCGACCGCGGCGAGCCGGAACCGATCGAAGGCCGAGAGCACCGGATGATCGGTGAGATCGAGGACGGCCTCCGCTTTCCACCCGTCGATCGCGTCGCCGAGCACGGCGCCGACGTCCCCACGCACGAGGGGCACGCCGTAGGCGTCGTCGACGCGGTCGAGATCGACCTTTTCGCCGCCGCCGCAGTAGACAGCCCCGACGACTTCGTCACCCTCGGATCTGAGCGCGTCGAGTGCGGCCCGGACTGCGGACGGATGGTGCTCGCCGTCGACGAGGACGAGGAGCCTCACGGTGTCGCCACCGGCGTGCGGAAGTACTGCACCGGGCCGAGCCAGTTGTCGTCGTCGAACCAGCGCTCTTCGTAGTTCTCGTTCGTGTAGCGGCCGATGACGCCGCGCCAGAACACCTGCGCGTCCAAATTGATCGACATCTGAGCGACCTGCCAGGTGCCGTCGAAACGATCGAACATGGATCGCGCAACGTGCTCGCCGACGCCGAGTCGCCGGTACTTGCGCATGACGAAGAACTCGTCGACCCACACAACCGTCTCGTCCGGGTCGCGGAACGAACGACCGGGTGCTACGAGGACGAAGCCGGCGAGGTAGCCGTCGACGCGGACGATGAACTCGTGGTGCTCCGGCTTGCCGTAGTACCAGTCGAAGTCGATGTTGTGAAACAGACCGTCGTCCTTCACATTGCCGTGGTGTCCGCGCTCGAGATCGCGGCGGCTCATCTCGCTGAAGTCGTACTGGTAGAGCTGGGCGAGGTTTTCGATGACCGGCCGATCGGCGTCGGACGCCTCGATCACCTCAATCCGCGGCGTCGTCACCGGACCTCCTCCACTGCAAGAAAGCACTCTGCAGCTCGCTCAAGTCGCCGTCCAAGACTTTGTCGACGCTGGACGTCTCGAAGCCGGTCCGGTGGTCCTTGACCATTTGGTAGGGATGCTGCACGTAGCTGCGGATCTGGGAGCCGAAGTCGATCGAGCGCTGCTCGCCGCGCAGGTCCGCAAGCTCCTTCTCGCGCTCCTGCCGTTGTAAGTCGGCGAGCCGTGCTTTGAGGTGCTTCATGGCGACCGTCCGGTTCTGCAGCTGCGAGCGCTCGGATTGCACCGAGGCGGTGATGCCGGTCGGAATGTGGGTGATGCGGACCGCGGAGTCGGTCGTGTTGACGAATTGGCCGCCCGGCCCCCCGGCGCGGAACGTGTCGATGCGGAGGTCGTCCGGGTCGATCTCGATCTCCACTTCATCGCCGAGATCGGGAATCACGTCCACGGACGCGAAGCTCGTATGACGGCGATGTGCCGCGTCGAACGGCGAGAGCCGGACGAGCCGGTGCACGCCGTGCTCCGAGCCGAGCCATCCGTATCCATGCGGCCCTCGAACTTCGATCGTCGCCGACTTCACGCCGGCTTCCTCCCCGGCGAGCGCTTCGCGGACCGTCACAGTGAAACCCTCGCGTTCTGCCCACCGCAGATACATCCGGAGGAGCATCTCGGCCCAATCCTGCGCATCGGTCCCTCCGGCACCGGCATGGATGGCCACGATCGCGTCGTGATCGTCCATCTCTCCGGTGAACAGCGTCTGACGTCCGAGAACCTCGAGTTCGGCGCGCAGCCGTTCGATGCCCTCGACGACTTCGCGATCGAGATCAGGATCGTCGTGCTCGACCCCGAGCTCGTTCGCGGCCGTTGTGTCCGAGATGAGGCGCTCGAGTGACTTGTACCGTTCGACATCCGCCTCAACGCGCGCGAGCGCGCGCGTCAATTCCTGTGCCCGTTCCTGGTCGTTCCAAAGGTCGGGTTTGGCCGTCTCTGTTTGGAGTCGCGCGAGCTCTTGCTCTTTGGAGGGAATGTCAAAGGAACTCCCCGAGCTCACGCAAGCGCTCGGAGAGCTCCTTTAGTTCCGGCCCTCGATCTTCCATCTACGCCGCCGCGCCGTGACACCGCTTGTACTTCTTGCCCGATCCGCACGGACATGGATCGTTGCGACCGACCTTGTCTCCGTCCCGTCGGACGGTCTCGTACATCGGACCTTCCTCGGCGTCGCCGACCCCCTGCGCTTGCACAGGTCCTCCGCCTGCCCCGGCCGGCACGGCGGCGGGAACGGGCTGCGGCACGACCGGCGCCTGCCGCTTCTCCTGCGCGGCGGCTTCAGATGTCTTTGCGGGAGCCGTGTATCGCAGCGCCGATGTGCGGCGAGTACGGCCGCCGTCCTCGTCGACGCTCGCGACGTGGAAGATGTAGCGCGTGAAGTCCTCGCGTATCCGTCCGATGAGGCTCTGGAAGAGCTCGTAGCCCTCACGCTGGTACTCGACGAGCGGATCGCGCTGGCCCATCGCGCGGAGGCCGATGCCTTCGCGAAGGTAATCCATCTCATACAGGTGGTCGCGCCACGCCGCGTCGAGGACGTTGAGCAGGACGAGGCGCTCGGCGCGACGCATTCCCTCGGCCCCCAGCTCTTGTTCCTTCGCCTCGTAGGCTGCGTGAGCGTCGCGCAGGACGGCCTCTCTGACCTCCTCGTACTCGTGGCCTTCGAGATGCTCCTTGCGCAGCTGCGTCGGATAGACCTCCTCGATCGCGACGATCAAGCCGGCGAGATCCCATTCCTCGGGCAGAACCTGTGCGTTGGCGAACGTGTCGACGGCGCCGAGGACGACGTCCTCGATCATCTCTTTCGCTTGATCGGCGAAGTGCTCGCCCTCGAGGATCTTCGTGCGCTGCTCGTAGATGACCTGACGCTGCGTGTTGAGAACGTCGTCGTACTTGAGGACGTTCTTGCGCATCTCGAAGTTCTGCTGCTCGACGTTCGTTTGCGCGCGCTCGATCGACTTCGTGACGAGTTTCGCTTCGATCGGGACGTCGTCGGGCAGCTTGAGACGCTCCATGATCCGCGCGAGGCGGTCGCCGGCAAAGAGTCGCATGAGCTCGTCCTCGAGGGACAAGTAGAAGCGGGACTCACCCGGGTCGCCCTGGCGTCCGGAGCGACCGCGCAGCTGATTGTCGATGCGCCGGGCTTCGTGGCGCTCGGTACCCACGACGTACAGGCCCCCGAGCTCGACGACTCGTTTGTGCTCCGGCTCCCACTGAGCCTTGTGGTCGCGCTCCCATTCCCTGACGAACTGATCGAACTCGGGCGTCTCCTGCTCGAGACCGCGCGCGAGCGCTTCTTGCTTTCCTTCGAACTCCGTGTTGCCGCCGAGGATGATGTCGACGCCTCGTCCGGCCATGTTCGTGGCCACGGTCACGGCGCCGGCGTGACCGGCCTGGGCGATGATCATTCCTTCCTTCTCGTGCTGCTTCGCGTTCAGAACCTGATGCGGGATGCCCTGCCGCTCGAGCAGCCGTGAGAGCCGCTCGTTCTTCTCGACGGACACCGTGCCGATCAGGACGGGCTGGCCCTTGAGGTGGCGCTCCTTCACGTCCTCCATGACGGCCTGGAACTTTGCGTCTTCCGTCTTGTAGATGAGGTCGTTCTTGTCGCTGCGGACCATCGGCTCGTTCGTCGGGATCTCGACGACCTCGAGCTTGTAGATGTGGTCGAACTCCTGCGATTCGGTCAGGGCCGTACCGGTCATGCCCGCGAGCTTCTCGTACATCCGGAAATAGTTCTGGATCGTGATCGTCGCAAGCGTCTGCTGCTCCTCCCGGATGCGAACGCCTTCCTTCGCTTCGACGGCTTGATGAATGCCGTCGGTCCAGCGGCGGCTCGGCATGAGCCGTCCGGTGAACTCGTCGACGATGACGATCTCCCCGTCGTTGAGCACGTACTCCTGGTCCCTGCGGTAGAGCTCCTTCGCCTTCACGGCCGCTTGGAGGTAGTGCACGAGCGGCGCCTGCTGGAGGTCGTAGAGGTTCTCGATCCCGAGGGATTCCTCGACCCGATGCACGCCTTCCTCGGTGACCGAGATCGTGCGTTTTGCTTCGTCGACCTCGTAGTCGCGCTCTTTTTGGAGCTTCCGCGCGATCGAGGCGAACTGGTAGTACCACTTGGCCGACTCCTCGCCGGCGCCGGAGATGATCAGCGGGGTGCGCGCTTCGTCGATGAGGATCGAGTCGACCTCGTCGACGATCGCGAAGTAGTGACCGCGCTGGACCTGATCGTCGCGCGTCCACGCCATGTTGTCGCGCAGGTAGTCGAACCCGAACTCGGAGTTGGTCCCGTAGACGATGTCGCCCGCGTAGATCGGTCTGCGATCCTGCGGGTTCATCTGCTGCTGGATGGCGCCGACGCTCATACCGAGGAAGCGGTAGATCCGCCCCATCCACTCAGCGTGAAAGCGAGCCAGGTAGTCGTTGACCGTGACGACGTGGACGTTGTTGCCGGTCAATGCATTCAGGTACGTCGGAAGGGTTGCGACGAGCGTCTTTCCTTCACCCGTCCGCATCTCGGCGATCCTTCCTTGGTGCAATGCGGCCCCGCCGATGAGCTGTACGTCGAAGTGACGCTGCCCGATGGTTCGCTTGGCCGCCTCGCGAACCGCCGCAAAGGCTTCGGGCAACAGATCGTCGAGCTCTTCGCCGTCGGCGTGGCGCTTGCGGAACTCGTCGGTCTTGGCGCGCAGGTCCGCGTCGGTCAGCGGCTCGAAGGCGGGCTCGAGCGCGTTCACCGCGTCGGCAACGCCGAGAAGTCGCTTGACCTTGCGCTTCTGTCCGGCGCTCAGAACCCGTGTGAGAATGCTCAAGAAAGTCCTCCTACATACCTACGGGTGGGAGTGCCCCCATGGTAGCGGCGCTCCGGGCCGTCTACGTGTCCTTCTCCAGGTCGATGAGCTCCTCGCGGACGGCGTACAGCACCGCCTCCATCCGTGAATGGAGATGGAGCTTCTCGAGGATGTTGCGGATGTGGTTCTTCACCGTGTTCTCGGAGATGCCGAGACGCCGTCCGATCTGCCTGTTCGTGAGGCCGTCCGCGGCGAATTGCAGCACCTCGAGCTCCCGCCCGGTGATGTTCGGACGCGTCGCCTTTTCTTCGGCTCGCTTGGAGATGGCCGCGAACTCCGACACGAGCTTGGACGCGACGACCGGCGACAGCAACGAATGCCCGGCATGGATCTGCCGGACGGCTTGGGCGATTTCGGACGGGTCGACTTCCTTCAGCAGATAGCCCGACGCGCCGGCCTTGATGGCCTCGAACAGATCGGCTTCATCATCGGAGACGGTAAGCATCACGATCTTGGCCGCCGGAAGCTCCGTGGCGATCTGACGCGCCGCGTCGATGCCGGCAAGCTTGGGCATCCGAACGTCCATGAGGACGACGTCGGGCGCGAGCTCCGCCGCGAGCGTCACGGCTTCGGTTCCGTCTCCCGCCTCACCGACGAGCTCGAGGTCCGGCTCTTCGGCGAGAACTGCTCGCAAAGCCTGCCGGAACAGCGCGTGGTCGTCGGCGACCAGCACACGAATGATTTCGTCGTGCATTTCGGTGCTCAGGCCTCGGGCTCGACGAGCCCGAATCCGGTCTTCCGTCGGTAGAGCACGTTCGGCTGCATCGATTCGGCGTTCGTGAAGAACAAAAAGGTGAGGCCCCGGCTCTCGAGCTCGAGCCTCGCTTCCTCGAGCGTCAGCGGCTTTGCCGCTTGCGCAGGCCGTCGGACGATCTCAGAGTCTGGGTCGACGGCGACTTCGGCGATGTCGAGGGGCTCGGTCTCAGGCAGCCGCCGGCCGCGGTGCGAATCGATCAGCCGGTCCTTGAATTTCTTGACCTGCGTCTCGATGCGATCTGCAACCTTGTCTATGGCTGCGAAGAGGTCCGCTCCTTCGCCATGGGCTCGGAGCGTTTCTCCGGGCGTTTGGACCATCACGTCGACGCGGTGCTCGACGCCGTGACGGTTTCGCTCCTCGGTGATTTGTGCCTCCATCTTGATGATGCGATCGAAGAAGCGCTGGATCCGCGTCAGCTTTTCGGTCGCATACCTCCGGAGCGGTTCGTCGAGTTCGACCCCTCGCCCCGAAAGGATGAGGTTCATCTCGCGAAGTATAACGACGCAGGTCGCGCGTCAGAAACGCCGCCTGAGCGTTCTCGCCCAGGTCACGACGTCGACCGTCTCAGCGCCGGCGGCACGCAGTGCAAGCGAGCAGGCCTCGGCCGTTGCTCCCGTCGTGAAGACGTCGTCGACGACGAGCAGGCGACCGCGTGCCGCTTCGGCCGCGAAGCGGTTTCGGACGTTCGACCGGCGTTCGGCGAAGGCGACGTCGGCCTGGCGCGGGCCGTCCTCGGTCCGTACGAGAAGCGCACGCGCGGGAAGGCCGAGTGACGAGGCGGCCGCCCGGGCGATGAGCTCCGCGTGATCGAATCCGCGTCGGCCGGCCGTCCGTCCGGCGGGAACGAATGTGACCGAATCCGCCCGTAGATCGTGTTTGTCGGCAAGCGCCGCGAGCAGATCACCCAACGCGTACGCGAGCGGCCGCCGTCCTCGCCGTTTGAGCGCGAGCGTCAGCGCGCGGGCGGGCTCGACGAAGGCGACGACGCTCCGGGCCCGTCTGAAACCCTCCAGATTCCGGCAGCATGTGGGGCCGATTCCCGGTGCGCCGCACCGCTCGCAGATCGGCGGCGTGAGAACGTCGACGAATTGGGCACAGCGCTCGCACAACTCGTCCCCACACGGCGATGTGCACCCGACGCATCGGATCGGCGCAACGACATCAAGAAGCGCTCGCATGCCGCACGTTATCGCGCGCAACCGACGAGTGTTGTTTATCCTTCGCTCCATGCGCCGCAGGATGCTGTGGATCGTCGGCGCCGTACTCCTTCCGCTGCTCGCCGTCCTGCTCCTCCTCGTCTTCTTCGTGCTTCCTGGCGGGTCCGACTCGGCGAGTGCAGCAATCCTCGACCGCGTCACCCAGACGGCCGACAACGACACGGCCAAGCTCCTGATCGATCGTGAGTGGGGTGACGGGCGCCTTCTCTTGGCTTCATTCGAGAAGGGCGCGGAGAGCCGGCTCGCGCTCGGCTTCGCGATCGAGCGCGGCCGCGGATGGCGCCTGGCCGCGTACACAGAGGAGCGCGCCGAGCGGCGGGACGTCGTGGTCGGTTCGCTCCTCGTCGCGAGCTCGGAGGGCGGCACCGGTCAGCCGCCCTGGTCGGCCGCCGCCGGCGAGCTGCGAGGGACAAACATCCATCGCGTCATCATTCGATGGGCGTCGGGAGAGACCTCGTCCGCGTTCGCCAAGGACAACGCATATCTGGTCGTCCAGCGGGGAACGACGACCCCCCTCGAAGCGCGCTACCTGGCCAAGGACGGAAACGAGATCGCGAAGGTGCCGATCGGATGAGCGAAGCGCGTTAACGCGCGAAGCTCATCCGAAGGCGCGGGGGTTCGGGGGCGCAGCCCCCGATCAAATGGCCTTTTCCAGGTCCCAGATGATTGCTTGCGGGAGGCCCTGCAGGGCCTGGCGCATCGCACCCGCCAGGAACCGACCGGCGATGCCGCCGGTGAACGCGCTCTCAAGCGTCGCCGGCTCGAGGCATTGCACGACTCGAAGCTCGGCCGCTTCGATCGCCCGCAGGTAGTCGCCCAGAGACCTCGGGTGGTTGCGGACGAAGCCCAAGCCGCCCTCGGTCGTCGGGACGAAGAGGTGACTGATGATCGCGACGTTCGTCGGATGGGGATCGGTCAGGACGACCTTGGCGCCGCCGCGAGCAACGCGACCGATCTCACATACGGCCTTCGTGATATCGGTGAGGTGGCATAAGGCCAGCGCGCACACGACGACGTCGAAATGGCCGTCCGGGAACGGCAGCGCCTCGAGATCGCCTGTCTCGAACGTCGCGCTCGGGGCGGCCTCACGCGCCATCGCGAGCATCTCCGGCGAGGCATCGACCCCGAACGTCTCGTGCGTAGCGGACAAGTGCTTGGCGTGACGTCCGGTGCCGCATGCGGCGTCGAGCGCGCGTCCGGACGGCACATCGGCGAGGAGCTGCTCGACGACCGGCTGCTCGGCTTCAATCAGCGGGTTCGGCGCACTGTCGTAACCGGGGGCAGAAGCTGCGTACCCCGTTCTCGGATCGAGCTCCTCCATGTCGAGCCCGACGGCGAATCGCGGATCGTCCATCCGCGCGACGATCTTGCGAACTTCCTCGATACGCGCGGCCATCTCCACGTCGGATCCATCGACGAGCCCGCGCAGCAGCGCGAGCCCCTCGAAGCCGAGGGTGAACTCGCTCAGGCGCGCGTGACGGCCTATGTCCCCTCCGAAGACGCGGCCTTCGGCCGCGGCTCGCGCTTTGCGCTCGCAGGCACTACGTGCCTTCCGTCCAGCTCTCGAGGTACTTGCGCTGCTCGGGCGTGAGCGTGTCGATCTCGACGCCCATCGTGTCCAGCTTGAGCTTGGCGATCTCGCGGTCGATCTCTTCGGGCACGTTATGCACGCCGGGCTCGAGCCGCTTGGACGCGTGGTGCTGCTCGGCGAGCATCCGGAGCGTCAAGGCCTGGCCGGCAAACGACATGTCCATCACGGCAGCCGGGTGTCCTTCGGCCGCGCCGAGGTTCACGAGCCGGCCTTCGGCGAGAAGCCGGATGCGCTTGCCGTCGATGGTGAACTCTTCGACGTTGCGGCGCACGGTTCGCTCCTTCGATGCCATCTTGCGCAAGCCTGCGACGTCGATCTCGATGTCGAAGTGTCCGGCGTTGGAGATGATCGCGCCGTCCTTCATCACGCCGATGTGCTCGGTGCGGATGATGTCTCGATCGCCGGTGACGGTGATGAAGATGTCGCCGACCCTGGCCGCCTCGGCCATCGGCATGACGCGGAAGCCGTCCATGACGGCCTCGAGCGCGCGCACCTCGTCGACCTCCGTGACGATGACGTTCGCGCCCATGCCCTTGGCGCGGCTCGCGACGCCGCGTCCGCAGTCGCCGTAGCCCGACACGACGACGTCCTTACCGGCGACGAGCACGTTCGTTGCGCGAATGATGCCGTCGAGGGCGGATTGACCCGTGCCGAAGCGGTTGTCGAAGAGGTGCTTGGTCGGCGTGTCGTTGATGGCGACGATGGGGTAGCGCAAGGCGCCCTCGGCCGCCATCTGCCGCAAGCGGATGACACCTGTCGTCGTCTCCTCGGTACCGCCGACGGTCTTCTCGGCCTGCTCCGGGCGTTCGCGGTGGATCGTCGAGACAAGGTCGGCCCCGTCGTCGACCGTGAAGTGCGGCTCCCGGTCGAGGATTTCCCGAATGTGCGCGTAGTACGTGTCGTGGTCCTCGCCGCGTACCGAGAAGACGCCGACGCCCTCGGACGCAAGGTATGCGGCGACGTCGTCCTGGGTGGAGAGCGGGTTGGACGCGCACAGGTAGACCTCGGCCCCGCCGGCGCGCAGCGCCTGCACGAGGTTGGCCGTCTCCGTCGTGACGTGCAGACAAGCGCCGATCTTGATGTCCTTGAACGGCTGGTCCTTGGTGAAACGCTGCGTCAGGGCCGAGATGACCGGCATCTGGCCGAGCGCCCACTCGACTCGGAGCTGCCCCTCTTCGGCCAGGGCAGGGTCTGCGACGTGATTTTCCATGTCTTCCTCCTAGGACGCCTTCTCGAGGAGCTGCTTTTCCTTGCGGATCTGCCATTCTTGCCAGTCGGCGGGCGGCGCCGTGCCGAGCGCGCGCTCGAGCACCTCACCGATGGCCCTGGGCCGAGTAACGGCCTTGCTGGCTGCGATGGCCCGGTCGAGCGCTCGCCATGCTCGGCCGCTCATCGCGACGCGAATGCTGTGGCTCTGCTCGTCGGCCTCGAGCCTCGGGAACAGGGGCCGGAGTCCCCTGTTCTGCGCGCGCGTGCGCCGGCGGCCGAGCGAGTCCCTCATCTCCTGTGAGACTGACACACACGTACGCGTGTGTCAAGGCGACTGTCCGATCAACCTCTAGGCTGACGAACGTGCCCAGGATGATCCGCAACGCCATCGGGTTCTGGGAGCCGCTCCGTGCGCTCTACAACGCGGCACTGGTCGTCCTCGTGATCGTTCGGTACGTCGTAGCGCTGCCGGAGTCGCGCCGATCGCTCGAAGGCGACACGTTTGTCGCGCTCTTCGTGATGACGGTCATCGCCAATGTCTTGTATTGCGCCGCCTATGCCCTCGATCTCCCGCTCCAGCACGCCGGATTCGGTGAGCACGGAAGCCGGTGGCGTTGGCCGGCGTTCGTGATCGGGACGCTCTTCGCGCTTTCGCTCGCGTACTTCGTCACCGGAGGGATGTTCGATCCCACGCTGGTCGGCTAGTCCCGCCAGCGCTCCGCTTCGTCGATGAGCATGACCGGGATGTCGTCCCGGACCGGATACGCCAAGCGACAGTCCTGCGCCGTGCAAACCAGGAACTCGGCTCCCCCTCGACGCTTCTCCTCGACCGGCTGCTTGCACTTGGGGCAAGCCAGGATCTCCAGCAGCTCCTTGTCAACGGGCACGTCAGGCTCCCCTCTCGATGAGTCCGACGAGCTCGTCGCGCTTGTGCGCCATCACGTTCTCGTCGGCGGCCTCCACATTCAACCGCAATAGCGGCTCGGTGTTCGACGGGCGCAGGTTGAACCACCAGTCCGGGTAGTTCACCGTCAGGCCGTCCAGACGATCGGCATCGCCGTCGGAGAACGCGGAAGCGATCCGTTCGATGACGGCCTGTTGATCATCGACCCGAATGTTGATCTCGCCCGATGCCTGGTAGCGGCGCAGCGGAGCGAGAAGCTGCGAGAGGGGCTTGTCCTCAGCGGACATCGTCTCGAGCACGTACAGCGCGGCGAGAAGACCGGAGTCGGCGCGGAAGTTGTCCTTGAAGTAGTAGTGACCCGAATGCTCGCCGCCGAACACCGCCCCCGTCTCGGCCATGTGCTGCTTGATGAAGGAATGCCCGACCCGGGAGCGGACGGCCGAGCCGCCGCCCTCTTCGATCACCTCCGGGACGACCCGCGAGCAGATCGCGTTGTGGATGATCGTCGCGCCGTGGTGACGCTCGAGGATGCGCCGGGCGACGAGCGCGGTCGTGAGGCTGCCGGATACCGGCTCCGCTTTCTCGTCCACGAGAAAGACGCGGTCGGCGTCGCCGTCGAAGGCGAGTCCGATATCGGCCTTCTCGTCCAGCACGGCTCGCTGCAGATCCTTCAGGTTCTCGGGCTGGATCGGGTCGGCGGGATGGTTGGGGAACGTGCCGTCGAGCTCGAAGTACAGCGGCACGAGGCGGGTCGGGAGCCGGTCGAAGACGGCCGGGACGACCTTCCCACCCATGCCGTTGGCGGCATCGACGGCGACCGTGAACGGTTTCATCGCGGCTGTGTCGATCAGGCCGAGCAAGTGGGTCGCGAAGTCGTCGAGCAAGTCGAGGTTCGTCACCTTCCCGCGAGACGAGCCCGTCGCCCGTCCGCCCTCGGCCTTCGCGCGAATGTCGCCGAGGCCGGTGTCTTGCCCGACGGGCGCGGCGCCGGCGAGGCAGAACTTGATGCCGTTGTACTGGGGCGGGTTGTGGGAAGCGGTGAACATCGCGCCCGGCAGCTCCTTGACGCCCGATGCAAAGTACACGAGGTCCGTCGAAACGAGCCCGAGATCGACGGCATCGGTCCCCGCCTCGACGATGCCGTCGATGAACGCCGCCGACATCGGTTCGGAGGAAAGGCGCATGTCCCGTCCGACGAGGATCGCCGCCGCGCCCGCAAACTCCGCAAACGCGCCGCCGATACGTCGCGCGGCATCCTCGTCGAACTCGTCCGGATAGACGCCGCGGACGTCGTAGGCCTTGAAGATCGCGTCCAAGCTCATACGCGAAGTATCAGGGAATGACCCAGGAGAACGCGTTGCGCACCGCGTCCAAGTACGCAACGGGCATCGCCCAGCCCTCGAGCATCGGCAGCGTGCCGGCGAAGAACACGACAGCAACCGTCGTCACCGCCGCGCCGATCACGTACCTGAACCGTGAATCGCGAAGGTCCTCGACGAGCAACCAGGCCAGCGCGACGGCGAGGAACGGCACGACCGGAAGGAAGTGATACAGGAAGATCACGCGCCCGACGGCGATCCACGGCACGTAGTGCATGACGGCGGCGAACACGACGATGGCCGGGACCGCATCGCGCGCCTGACGAGCCCGGCGCACCAGTGCGCCCAGCCCCAGCAGACCTCCCCAGAACACGACGAGGTTCGGAATCGTCCAGATCTCCGACCGCACGTCTCCGGAACCGCCGAGATACAAGAACACGGCGCGATAGCCGAAAGGCCAGCCGTACCAGGGAGAGCTGAACGGATGCGTGGCGTCGAGGTTTGCGTGGTACCCGAACATCTGGCCCTGCAGTCGGAAGAGATCGCCGATCGAGTGGCCGAGCGAGAGGTACGGGATATACGTCAAGACGTACACGAGCAACGGAAGAGCGCCGAGACATAGCCCGAGCACGATGAGACTCGTGCCCGGCCCCCAGGCGACACCCCAGACGCCGTCGCGTCCGCGACGCAGGCCGTCCCAGATGATCAGCAAGCAAATCGCGGCAAACCCATAGATGCCGACCCACTTGGACGCCCCGGCTGCCCCGGCGACGAGTCCGGTTGCAGCGAGCCAGCCCAGCGTCGCCGGGCGCGACCGCTTGGGCGAACCACTTCCCGATGAGAAGAGCGCGGAGAGCGCGCAGAACCACGCGGCGAGGAGGAACGCCGTCGTGTAGCTCTCCGGAATCGCAATGCGCGACATCGTGAAGCCCAGGCCCTCGACGGCCATGAACAGCGAAGCCAGACCGGCGAGCCACACGTTGCCGAAAAGTCGCAGCGCGATGAGCGCGACCATCGCGACCATCACTGATCCGAAGAAGACACTGCCGAGCCGCCACGCAAACTGCGGACGACCGCCGGCGCACTCGAGCCCGACCGTGGTGACGGCCACCAACCGGTGTCCGATTGGGTCGCCGAAGGCGGCCGACGGCGTACGCGCGATCGTCGCTCGTCCGATCACAACGCCCGAGCGCGGCTCGATGGCGCGCACGCGCTTTCCACTGATCGCCCACGCGATCTCCGTCTCGGGCACGCTCGCGAGCACATTCGCGCGTCCGCGGATCGTGGCTGATACGTCGTTGCTCTTCGAATCGATGACGCTCAGCGACGAACCCGTCGAGACGAGCAGACGTTCGGTTCGGTCGGGCGCGGTGATCGCTCGTGGTCCACCGGGAACGTCGATCGACTGCACCCGTGCGCCGTCGGCGTCCCACGCGGCGACACGGTTGTCGTCCGGGAACGACGTCCAGACGACACCCTCACGGCTGGCCGCACGAGGCAGTGCCTCGGCGACGCGGTCGACACCGCTCGTCTGCGCGCGGCGCGGATCGGCGGATCGCTCGGCCGCGATGT
>DASQWC010000109.1:0-4261 GCA_035640475.1 Actinomycetota bacterium
CGCGCAGCGCGGGGTCGTGAAGAACCAGGGCGGGTACGTCGCCGAGCTCAACGAGCTGCGCGCGCGCGGGACTCAGCTCGTCTTCGTGTGGGAGAACGCGCTCGCCGCAACGGCCATCATTCAGGAGGCGAAAGGCCAGAACTGGAGCCCGCAGTTCCTGATCTTCCCCTTCAATACGACGACGGACGCCCTCGGTGACCAAGCGCTCAGCCCGCCCGTGCAGGGCATTACGACGTGGCCGGCGTACTCACCCGGCGATTACTCGGGTCCCTTCGCTTCCTACGCGAAGGAGATCAAGCGCATGGAGGAGGTGTACGACAGGCGGCGTCCGGGCATCACAGTCACCGATATCCACTGGATGGTGTGGCTGTCCTACCGCGACCTCCACAAGACGCTGCTCGCCTGTGGCAAGGACTGCACGCGCAACAAGCTGCTCGGCCTGTTCCTTTGGAAGCAGTACACCTACGAGGAAGTCGCGCCGTCGTGTCCGGTCGACTACACCCGCAACGGTCACGTCGGCGGGTTCTGGGCGTCGATGTTCACGGCGTACCGGAAGGCCAACGGCAACGCCGGCTGGAGGCACATCCCGGGCGCCGTGTGCCGCGACACGTTTCTGAGATAGATGGGCCTCGAGTAGTTGGGCTCGACGCTCGTCGCCGGGTCGGTCAACGGCGCGATCTACGGACTGATCGCGCTGGGGATCGTCCTCGTCTACAAGGGCAGCCGCGTCCTGAACTTCGCGCAGGGGGAGATCGGGACGTTCGCGTTGTTCGTGACGTGGTGGTTCGTGACGCAGCACGACTGGCCGTGGTTGGCCGGAGCCGCGATGGGCGTCGGCACCGGCGTCTTCATCGGTCTGCTCTTCGAGCGTCTCGTCGTGCGCCGGATGGCCGATGCGTCGCGTCTCAGCGTTGCCGTCGCCACGATCGGGTTGTTCCTCTTCCTGATCGCCGCGTCGGCCTTTGCCTTCAGTGAGGCGCTTGTGGTCCTTCCGCCGCCGCTGAAGGGACTCGGCCCCCGGATCTTCGACTTCTACGTCAGTCCGACGGCCATGCTCGGCTTCGCGACGACCGCCGTCCTCGGCCTCGGGCTCGCCGCGTTTCTTCGACGCACCGATTTCGGTCTCGGCGTGCTGGCGGCGGCCCAGGACCCGACGATGGTGCGGCTCGTCGGCGTGCGGATCTCACGCGTGTCGGCGTTCACGTGGGGAATCGCCGGGGCCGTCGGCGCGATCGCGGCGCTCCTCATCGAGCCGATCGTCGGTGCCTTCGGACCGGGGTTCATGACGCAGTTCTATCTGCGTGGACTCGCGGCCGCACTGCTCGGCGGACTCACGAGCTTGCCCGGCGCGTTCGTCGGAGGCATTGCCCTCGGTGTCACCGAGGCGCTGGTCGTGAAGGCGACGTTCTCGAGCACGTTCCCCGGGATCAGCTCCGTCACCGTGTTTGTCGTCATCGTGGCCGTGCTCGTCTTGCGGCCGTCCGGGCTGCTCGGAGCGCGCGCGCGATGAGCAGGCGAACACTGCAGCTCCTCGCGACGGCCGTCGTCTTCGCGGTGCTGCCGCCCGTGCTCGGCCGGGCCCTTCCGTGGTTCAACGACTTGCGCGCCCTCACACTCGGCATCGGAGTGAGCTACGCAGTCGCGGCCGTCGCTCTCAACCTGCTGATGGGCTACGCCGGACAGATCTCTCTCGGGCATGCGGCGCTCATGGGTGTCGGCGCGTTCGTCACAGGCAACATCACCGCGCGCGGCTTCGAAGCACCGTTCGTCGTCGGCGTGCTCGGCGCCGCCGTCGGTGGCGGGCTCGTCGCGCTCGTCGTCGGTCTTCCCGCGCTGCGCATCCGCGGCCTGTATCTCGCGATCGTCACCATCGGCTTCGGGCTGATGGTGCAAAACTCGCTGTTCATTTGGAAAACGTTAACGGGCGGTTCGGCCGGTCTCGAGATTCCACGTCCTCGGTCGGGCAGCTTCACCTTCTCGGGTGAGGCCGACTATCTGGCGCTGGCGCTCCTGATCTTCCTCGTCGTCTGGATCGTGGACGCGAACGTTGTGCGCACGAAGCTCGGGCGAGCCTTCCACGGAATACGTGAAGACGAAGCGGTTGCGCAGTCCTTCGGCGTGGATGTCGCCCGGTACAAGCTGCTCGCATTCGTGGTATCGGGTGCGATGGCCGGCGTCGGCGGTGCACTGCTCGGCCACCTCGTGACGTTCGTGAACTCGGACACGTTCCGCTTCGAGATCTCGCTGTCGCTCGTCGTGATGGTCGTCGTCGGCGGGCTCGGGAGCCGGACGGGCGTCGTGGCGGCGGCGATCTTCTTCGTCGTCCTGCCGAGACTCTTCCTGTTCTTGAAGGGTTGGGATCAGCTCGTTGGCGCGGCCGGGCTCATGTACGTGATGGCCCGGCACCCCGGCGGGATGGCCGAAGCGATGCGCGAAAGCCTCGAGCGCCGTGCGGCGCGCCGCGCGCGCAAGGCGGTGACGGACGAGGAATCCGACGAGATCCCAAAGCTCCCCGCGCTCCCGCGTCCGACCGGCCTTCCGGAGCGTCCCGAGGTAGCGAAGGGCTCGTCGCTGCTCGAGGTGCGTGACGTCTCGGTCCACTTCGGCGGTGTGCAAGCGCTCGACTCGGCGTCCCTCGACGTGCCGCAGGGAAAGGTCGTCGGGCTCATCGGACCCAACGGCGCCGGGAAGTCGACGCTGTTCAACGCGATCTCCGGCTTTGTGCGCCGCGATAGTGGAACGATTCGCTTCGCCGGGCAGGACATTCACGATCTCCCGCCCCACGAGCGGGCACGACTCGGGATCGGGCGCACGTTCCAGCTGATCGGACTCGCGCAGAATCTGTCCGTCCTCGAGAACTTCCTGCTCGCGCAGCATGTCGTCGCGGGCTACGGCGTCGGGTCCGCACTCGGCCACCTGCCGCGCACCGCTCGCGTCGAGCGTGAGTTGCGCGAGCGAAGCGCACAAGCCATCGAGGCGCTCGGCTTCGATCGCTTCACCGATACACCGGTCCGAAACCTGTCGCACGGACAGAAGCGCCTCGTCGAGCTCGGCTGTGCGCTCGTGACGGCGCCGGAGCTGTTGATGCTCGACGAGCCGTCGGCCGGAATGGCGCCGGCGGCGGCCGAGAATCTCGCGGTGCGGCTGCGCGATCTCCGGGACGAGCTCGGCCGGACGGTGCTCTTGATCGAGCACAACATCCCGCTCGTGCTCGACGTCTGCGACTACATCTACGTTCTCAACTTCGGCCAGATCCTCGCGCACGGGACGACAGAACAGATCGCGCAGCAGCCCGAGGTGCTCGCCGCGTACTTCGGCGAGGCACCGGCGGAGCTGGTCGGAGCGCGATGAGCAACGTGCTGCTCGAGGCGACGGGACTTCGCGCCGGCTTTGGTTCGAACACTGTCTTGCACGGCGTCTCGTTCGACGTCCGCGAAGGCGAGATCGGCGCGATCCTCGGTCTGAACGGCGCGGGAAAGAGCGTCACGCTGAAGGTCGTCGGCGGGATCGTTCCCGCCTGGCAGGGAAAGCTCGCGTTTGCCGGCGAGGACATCACGCGTCTGGGTGCCGAGCAGCGCGTCGAGCGCGGCATGGCGCACGTGCCGCAAGGCCGTCAGGTCTTTCCCGAGCTCACCGTCGAGCAGAACCTGCGGCTCGGCGCGTACACACTCCGCCGCCGCGACAAGTCGCGTTACCAGAACGTGCTCGAGAGCATCCTCGACCGCTTCCCGATCCTGGGCGACCGGCGGAGTCAGGCGGCGGGGACGCTCTCCGGAGGCGAGCAAGCGATGCTCGCCGTCGGGCGCGCGCTCATGTGCGAACCGAAGCTCATCCTCGTGGACGAAGCTTCGGCCGGGCTTGCGCCGATCATGGTGCGCGAGCTCTTCGACATGCTCGGCCAGGTCAACCGTTCGGGTGTGACGATCCTGCTCGTCGAGCAGAACGTGACGTTCTCGCTCGACATCGCCGACCGGGCCCACATCATGCAGCGCGGACAGATCGTCTACGAAGGCGACGTTCCGTCCCTGGACACGAAGAAGGTGGCGACGTATCTGGGCGTCGGCCGATTGCTCGGCACGGGCGTGACGGCCGCCGTCCGGCGCAGGGGCAGGTCCGCGCCGACGTCCAAGGCGAAGACCAAAAGGAAGACAACAACTGCAAGGAGGAGGGCTCCTCGATGACCGAGACAACCGCCGGCACTTCGACCATTGCCGGAGACGTCGCGCCGGGACTCGAGAGCGTGCGGGACGTCTTCGAGGCG
>DASQWC010000110.1:0-2241 GCA_035640475.1 Actinomycetota bacterium
CGGCCGCCGCGGTCAGCTTCTTCGCGCGCCGCTACCAGGCCCGCAAGGCTCAGCCCGAGCCGCCTCCGCCGGAACCGTACGTCTAGGCGATCAGCCGAACGCAATTCCGTCCGAAGGCCGGACCACACTGGTCCTCCCCAACTACCCTTCGGAGGAGCGGCATGGCGAGCATGAAGCAGCAGATTGAGTCCCCGGTAACGGCCGAGGAGATCGAGAACACGGTCGTCCGAGAGGACGCGAGTCTCGCCGTTCGCCGCTACTTCACGATCCCGGGACGCGACCCGTTCGACGAGATCGAGTGGGAGACCCGCGACGCCTTCATCCCCGGCAAGGACAAGCCGGTCTTCGAGCAGAAGGACGTCGAGTTCCCGAAGTTCTGGTCGCAGACGGCGACGAACATCGTCGCCCAGAAGTACTTCCGCGGCCGCATGACCTCGCCGGAGCGGGAGCGCTCCGTGCGGCAGATGATCGGCCGGGTCGTCGACACGATCTCGGGCTGGGGGCGCAAGGACGGCTACTTCGCGACCGAGGACGAGGCCGAGACGTTCGAGGCCGAGCTGAAGGCGATCCTCGTCAACCAGCTTGCCTCCTTCAACTCGCCGGTCTGGTTCAACGTCGGCTTCGAGGAGCGGCCGCAATGCTCGGCGTGCTTCATCCTCTCGATCGAGGACTCGATGGACTCGATCCTCGACTGGATCCGGCGCGAGGGGATCATCTTCCGCGGCGGTTCCGGCTCCGGGGTGAACCTGTCGCGGCTGCGCTCGTCGAAGGAGCAGCTCTCGAAAGGTGGCTATGCCTCGGGGCCCGTGTCGTTCATGCGCGGCGCCGACGCGTCGGCCGGGACGATCAAGTCCGGCGGCAAGACGCGGCGCGCGGCGAAGATGGTCGTGCTCGACGTCGACCATCCCGACATCGAGGAGTTCATCTGGTGCAAGGCGCACGAGGAGCGCAAGGCGCGTGTCCTCGAGGCGGCCGGCTACGACATGTCGCTCGACTCGCCCGACTGGGCGTCGATCCAGTACCAGAACGCGAACAACTCCGTGCGCGTCACCGACGCCTTCATGGAGGCCGTCAAGGCGGACGCCGACTGGAACCTGACTGGGCGCACCGACGGCACGGTTGTCGAGACGGTGAAGGCGCGCAAGCTGCTGCGCGACATCGCCGACGCCGCGTGGCAGTGCGCCGATCCTGGCGTCCAGTACGACACGACGATCAACAACTGGCACACGCTGCCGAACACGTCGCGGATCAACGCCTCGAACCCGTGCTCGGAGTACATGTCGATCGACGACAGCGCGTGCAACCTCGCCTCGCTGAACCTGATGAAGTTCCGCCGCGAGGACGGCGAGCTCGACGTCGAGGCGTTCACCCACGCCGTCGACGTGATGTTCCTCGCGCAGGAGATCCTGGTCGGGAACTCCTCCTATCCAACGCCGGAGATCGAGCGCAACGCGAAGGCGTACCGCCAGCTCGGCCTCGGCTACGCGAACCTGGGCGCACTGCTGATGGCGCGCGGGCTGCCGTACGACTCGGAGGAAGGCCGCGCGGATGCAGCCGCGATCACGGCGCTAATGACGGGTCGGGCATACCGCAAGTCGGCGGAGATCGCCGGCCGGATGGGACCGTTCGCGGGCTACAAGCCGAATGCCGCGGCGATGATCGGCGTAATGGCGCAGCACCGCGCCGCGGTCGGCAACATCGTCGGCGCCGAGTCAGTTCCGTCAGACCTGCTGACCGCGTGCCGGCAGGCCTGGGACGACGTGCTGAACCTGGGTGAGGTGCACGGCTACCGGAACGCGCAGGCGACCGTGCTGGCGCCGACCGGGACGATCAGCTTCATGATGGATTGCGACACGACCGGCGTGGAGCCCGACTTCTCGCTGGTGAAGTCGAAGAAGCTCGTCGGCGGCGGCGAGATCACGATCGTGAACAAGTCGGTGCCGATGTCGCTCGACAAGCTCGGCTACGCGCCGGCGGAGGTCGAGGAGATCGTCGCGTTCGTCGACGAGCGCAACACGGTCGTCGGCGCCCCGTTCCTGAAGGCCGGGCACTATCCGGTCTACGACTGCGCCGTCGGCGACCGCGCGATCCACTACATGGGTCACGTCAAGATGATGGGCGCGGTCCAGCCGTTCATCTCCGGCGCGATCTCGAAGACGGTGAACCTCCCGGAGACGGTGACCGTCGACGAAGTGGCGCAACTGTTCCGCGAGTCGTGGCAGCTAGGCGTCAAGGCGATCG
>DASQWC010000111.1:0-8163 GCA_035640475.1 Actinomycetota bacterium
GGACGATCCACCCGCCTCACCGGAGGATCGCCGCTGCATCGAGATCATGAGGAAGGCCGGGATCGACGTCTCGGTGCGGTCGGCGCTCCTCCTCGCGCTGTGGACTTGCGACGTGACGTTCTTTCTTGATGTGGCCGTCGAACGCTCGTCGGCGTTCACGCCGCAAGCCCTCCGCACGTCGATCGAGTCGCTGGGAGACGGCTACGCAGTGACGGGAAGCTTCGCATCGCGATTCGGACCCGGACGCCACGACGGCACGAGCGCCGTCCGAGACTTCATGTTCGTCGAGGGCTGCGATTGCTTCCGTTACATCGGGTCCGTTTACGGGGTGCGATGACTCGAGTGCTGGCGGTCGTCCTTGCGCTATGCGTTGGTATCGCAACGCAGGCCCATGGAGCGACGGGCGCTCGGTACCGCGACGAGGTCTTTCCCGCGATCCGGACGACGAAGAACGTGCAGTACGGAAGCGCAGTGAACGTCGACGGCAAGATGCTCAAGCTCCTCCTGGATGTACACGAGCCGGCCGGCGACACGGCGCCGATTCGCGCGGCCGTGGTCTGGGTGCACGGCGACTACTTCATCGAGGGCAGCAAGGAGAGCTACCCGGAAGCCTGGCAGCAGTTCGCGCGCGCCGGGTTCGTGACGTTTTCGATCAACTACCGCTTGCGTCCGAAGCTGCCGCGCGGCTACGGAGAGATCATTGCGGAAGGCCGGGTCCAGGAAACACTCGACGCGACACGTGACGCGCAGCACGACGCGCAAGCTGCGGTTCGCTGGGTGCGCCGCCATGCCGCTCGATTCAGGGTCGACCCCGAGCGACTCGCGATCGCCGGCCACTCGGCCGGCGGGATCACGTCACAGCTGGTCGTCTACAACGATCACGACCCGGGCACCAGCGGGACGCCGGGCGAGTCCTCGCGCGTCGCCGCCGCCGTCTCGATGGCGGGCGGATCGCTGCCCGCGCTGATGACGCGGGTCGACCCAGGTGAGCCGCCGTTACTGATCGTTCACGGTCTTGCGGACGACGTCGTCCCGTTCGTCGCCGGGCCCCCGAGCTGTGCACTTGCACTGCTGCTGCTCAACATCTGCGAGCTCGTCGTCCATCCGACGCAGGACCACGGCACGTTCGGCTACGCCAACGCCCGCGAGTTCCTGTACCGGCAGATGATCGACAAGCCCGATCTGCGGATGCCGACGAACGTCACGATCGTCGGGCCCGACTAGGCGCCTTTTCGTCGAGCGGGTTTCCGGCGCGGTCGCTTCGAGGAGCCGGAGCGCTGAATCGTTCGAATGTCCCCGCCGAGGTAGGACTCGATGACGAGCGTGTCGGCCCGAACGGCCGCCGGCTTGCCGTCGGCAATGATCCGCCCGGATTCCATCGCAATGATGCGGTCGGAGAGCCCCATGATCAGCGGCATGTCGTGCTCGATCACGATGAGGGTCGTGCCGAGGTAGGACTTCACGCGCCGCAGGAGCTCGCCCAGCGCCTCGGTCTCGCGCTGAGCGACCCCCGACGACGGCTCATCGAGCAAGAGCACTTTCGGCTCGAGCGCGACCATGCACGCGATCTCGGTGATGCGCCGTGTTCCGGTCGACAGCTCGCCGCAGGCTTTGTGGCGCCACGCGCCGAGCCCCATGAGCTCGACGACCTCCCGCGCAGTCTCGGCCCGGCGCCGCTCCCGGCGATCGAAGCCGACAAGCGTTGTAAGCACGCGCGTGGGGAGCCTCCGCTCGAGCGCGAGCTGCACGGTCTCCTGCACGGTCATCGTCGGGAACAGGGATGCGTCCTGGAACGAGCGAATGAGCCCGAGCTGCCCCCGGCTCTCGGGCGAAAGACGGCTGATATCGCGGCCCTCGAACACGACGGATCCTTCGTCTGGCGACGTGAACCCGCCGATCAGCTCGAAGAGCGTGGTCTTGCCTGCGCCGTTCGGGCCGATGATGCCGACGGTCGAGCCGGATCGAATCTCGAAGCCGACGTCGCTGACGGCGACGACGCCTCCATAGCGTTTCGTCAGCCCGGACACCGACAACACGACGCCGTCCTGTTCTTTCGCGTCGCGTTTCGACGACGGGGCGACCAGCGCGTCGCGGCGAAGGCCGCCGTCGTCGGAAACGTCGACCGCAGGCTCCTCCAGCGTGACCCCGCGCGCGAGGAACGTCACGATGCGATCGCGTATCGGGCGCACGAGCGCGGCGATGCCGCCGGGCACGTACAAGATCAGGATGAGCCACCCCAGCTTCGTCGCGGCGAGGCCGGCGCTGTCGAGTGGGAGGAATTGCGGCAAGCCGATGATGTAGAAGGCGCCGATGAGCGGTCCGGCGAGCAGCCCGATGCCGCCGAGTGCGCTCATCGCCACGATGTCGATGCTCGAGCCCACCGGGAACGCCGTATTCGACAAGCGCGAGAGCGCGTGGCCGTAGACGGCGCCTCCGAGCCCGGCGAGAAAGCCGGCGACGGCGAAGGCCTGAAGCTTGACCAGCGTCGCGCGGACGGTGAACGCGCGGGCGTTGTCCTCGTTGTCGCGCAGCGCGCGTAGTCGACGTCCGAACGCCCCGCGCCACACATTGCGCGCCAGCAACAGGCCGGCGGCGATGAAGATGAGCGAGAACAGGTAGTAGCGCTTGCCGGTATCGAGCGCGGTGTCGCCGAAGATCGGCCGCCCGGGGTCTTTTCCTTCCCCGAGCATCCAATCCTGGGACAGCAGCCACGACTGGGTGGCCAGAGCGAACGACAGCGTCGTGACGGCGAGCATGAGTCCCCGGATGCGCAGGGCGGGGAGTCCGATCAGGGCCGAGGCGACTGCCGCGATGGCTCCGGCGGCCGCGAAGCCCAGAAAGAAGTTCCCCGTTCTCGAGACCACGACCGTCGATGCGGTTGCGCCGATGCCGGCGACGGCGAACTGACCGAGCGAGAGCTGGCCGCCGAGGCCGGTGACCACGCCGAGCGATAACCCGACGAGCCCGAAGCTCAGGATGACGACGAGGATGATCGACGTTGCGTTTGTCGCGGCGAACCCCAAGACCACCGCCACGGCGAGCATCGCACCGGCGGCGATCCACCCCATGTTGCGGATGCCCCACACCTTGCGCAGCGACTCGTGCAGCGGCGGCCACGGCTGCACGCTTGCCCAGCTCCCTTTCTCCTCTTCGCGACCGCCGTGACGGGGCTGGAGCAGGAGGGCGAGCAGGATGATGACGAAGAGCGTCGCCTCGACGAGGCCGCCTCCGGAAAAGTTCCACAACAGCTCCTGCTCGAGGATTCCAACGCCGACGCCGGCTCCGAGGGCGATGGGCAGACTACGCATGCGCGCGACGACCGCGGCGACGAGCGCACGGAGGAGCAGGCTCGGACCGAGCGTCTCGGCAGTGATGAAGCCGCGAGTGGGAAAGATCATAATCGCCGTGAACGCGGACACGGCGCCGGCAATCGCCCACGACAGCATCGACATCCGTCCGGACGACACACCGGCCATCCGAGCGGCGTCTGCATTGTCGGCCGCACCACGGATGGCGATCCCGTAGCGCGTGCGGCGCAGAAAGTACGCGAGACCCGCGACGAGCACGGGCGTCAGGACGAGCATGCCGAAGTACGCCTGGGTGACCCGAAGCGGTCCGACATCGAACTGCAGGAATCCGGGCGGCTGCGGGTACAGACGGCCGGCGCCGGCCTGCGCGTTCACGACGAACGAGAACACGAGCAGGAACTGCGCGACGCCGAGCGTTGCGACGATGCTCATCAAGTTCGGCACGTTGCGCAGACGCCGGACGACGGCGACCTCGGTCAAGCCGCCGAGGAACGCCGACAGCGCAAGGGCCCCCGGGAGTGCGGCCCAGTAGGGGATCTTCCAGCGAACGACGGCAACACCGAGGACGGCGGCGCCGAGCGCGCCGATCTCGCCGTGCGCGAAGTTGATCAGCCGGTTGGACCTGAAGACGAGCACCAGCCCGACCGCGAGCAATCCGTAGGTGATGCCGGTGACCGTGCCCAGCAAGAGCACCGGGCCGGTGATCTCGAAGCCGGCGATCGTGATCACGACTCTTGCGCGCTCCCGCGCGCCTTTCTGATCGGGGGGGCAACACGGCGCCCCCCCGAACCCCCCCGCGAGGCCTTTGGCCTCGCCGCTTCGCGCCCGCCCGAGCCCCCCGAACCCCCCGGCGTCGCCGCTTCGCGTCTCAAGCTACGTGCAGCACCTTCCAAAAAGACGGAGCGGAGCAGGTCCTTGCGGGCGAGCAAGTCTGGCGCGCGGCCGTCGAAGCGGATCTCGCCCTTCTCCATGAAGTACGCGTGATCGACGAGAGAGAGCGCGATGTTGACCGACTGCTCGACGAGGACGACGGCCGTCCCCTCGGCGTTGATGCGCCTGACCATCTCGAGGAGCTCGCTCACGATCTTCGGGGCGAGGCCGAGCGACAGCTCGTCGATGAGCAAGAGCCGCGGCTTGAGCACGAATGCCTTGCCGAGCCCGAGCATCTGCTGCTCGCCGCCGGACAGCGTTCCGGCAACAACGTCACGGCGCTCGGCGAGTCGCGGGAACGCCTCGAACGTCGCATCGATGCCGGCCTCGACGGCCTTGCGGTCGCGGCCGTGCGTGAACCCGAACAGGCGCAGGTTCTCTTCGACGGAAAGCGATCGGAAGATCGCACGCCCGCCGGGGACCTGCGTGATGCCCAGGCCGAGCCGACGCTCGGCGTCGACGTAGGTGATGTCGGTTCCGTGGAAGCGCACGCTGCCGCGTGTCGGAAGGCCGAGCCCGGAGATCACGCGCAAGAGCGTCGACTTCCCGGCGCCGTTCGTCCCGAGCAGAGCGACCATCTCGCCGTCGTCGACTGTGAACGACACCCCAAAGAGCACCTGCAGCTGCCCGTAGGAGAAGTCGACGTTGCGGCAAGCGAGCATCGGGAGCTTCGTCCCCGACGCCGTCAGCTCGCGCACTTTCTCTTCCTCGACGATGCCGTCGATGAACTGATCGAGGTCACGTCCGATCATCGGAGCCGACGTCCGGAGGACGAGCGCCGCGAGGATTCCGGGGAGCGCCAGCGATGCGATCGCGTACGAAAGCCCGAAGCGGCTGTCGATGCCCTGGAGGAGAACCAGACCGCCGAACCCGCCGACGGCGGCGACGGCGATGCCGATCAACGCCGTCGCGTGTGGTCGCATCCGCGGCGGCACGACCGAGAGCATGGCGACTGCGAGGAGCGGGTTGAGAACGCCGAAGGCCGCGACGGCGAGCGCGAACGAGACCGCCATCACTGCGAACACGGGTGACAGAACGCCGACGACCACGAAAACGACAGCCAACGCGAGGAACAGTGCCGACAACTGGAGCAGTCCGCCCGGGTCCCGCCGGAACATCGCGTCGCCTTTGCTCCCGATGAACGCGAGTGCCGGAATCGCGACGACGGGGAACGCGGCAAAAAGCAGCCCACGCTGCGCCGGGCTCATGTTCCAACGTTCCTCGAAGAAGAAGAACACGAATGTCTGGAGCGGAATGAGGAACATCCCGAAAACCGCTTCGGCGACGAGGATCCGCCTCACGCTCGGAATGAGCAGCAGCCGCCGTACGATTTCGAAGAATCCAAGCGATATCTCGCCCTCGACGAGTGCCTCGTCACTGCGTTGTCTTCGGACGGCCTTCCGCACCTCACCTGTGTCCCACCGCCCGAATCCCGGATCGCGAAGTCGGACGGCGAAGATCGCCAGAGCGAGTGAGATGAAGCTCATGACGAGAAAGACGCCGCGCCAGGTAAACGAGGCAACGGCCGTCAGAACCGCGACCAAGAGCGGAGCAGCGATGTTGCCGACGCCGTCGAACATTCGATACGCCGAATTCAGCCGGACGCGGATCTCGGGCGGATAGGAGTCGAACAGCAACGGCCGATGGACGGCGTGCACGGACGCGGTCGAGATGCCGTTCAGGATGAGGACGACCACCAGCGTCGCAACGCTCGTCACAAACCCCGTGAACATCGTGACGACGGCCCACGCGAGCGCAGCTCCGACTGCGATAGCGGCCCGGCGTGTCTGTCGCTGAGCGTAGGCCGCAATGGGAAGCGCTGCGATGGAGATCGCGAGTGTCTTCAGGGCCGCGGAGAAGGCAATCGTCCCGCGACTGATGCCGAGCCCGTCGCTGATCTCCGGACCGAGCACGAAAAAGGCGTAGCTCTGGAACTCGTCGACGATCGCCAGGCCGCCGAGAGCCAGAAGCGGATACCAGCCGACTCCGGCGCGAAGGATGCCTTCGCGGAGCGGAGGGGCTTCTTCGGCTCCCGTGACGCCGAGCGCGCCGCGAGCGGCCTCGCGTATCGCTTTGGGAGCCGCTTCGACCTCGGCGACGGCACGCTCTTCCGCCTTCCAGCCCGTCGGCTTCCCAGCGCCCTTCGCCGGTTTCCCCCGTGCCTTTCGCGCCGGAGCTTTGCGTGCCATCGCTAGTCCCGATCGACCGTGATGTCGACCTTGAAGGCGCTCTCGCCGATGCGCTCGCTTCGCCCGTTCAACAGCACGACCGTGATCTCGTGATCGTCAGGGGCACTGCGGCGATCGATCGGCCGTGTGTCGCGAAGCGTCTGAACCTCGAAGGTGGTCCCGCCGGTCAGGTAGACGTCGCGATCGGACAGATACGTCGCGTCCGGACAGCCCGGCGAGCGAAGGCAGGACTGGTCGTCGCGTGCGAAGTAATCGAGGCCTTCACCAGGCGGCATCGGCGTCGTGTCGAGGAGGACGGCGAAGTAGCCGGCGTCGTTCCGGTTGGTGCCGTCGGGCCCGACGACGTCAAAGTCCTCGACGGTCCAGCGCAATTGGAAGGGGAGTGTCACGGTTGAGCGGTCGGCCGGAGCGACGATCTCGATGCGCTTGTCCGCTCGGAACGAGAGGTCGCTTACCCGGCATCCGGCTGTGAGCACGGCGAGGCACGCCATCGCGGCCGCGGCCGTCCTCGCGCGCACGACGGTCACCCTACGACGCGTGCTGCACCGGCAGCACGATGAATGAGGGCATATCGGCGTCGTGGAACACGGTCTGGTGGGCGACGACACCTGCGGCGTCGGCACCCGGACGTCCGCCGGTGTTCATGTTCCGCTCCCAGTGCGGGAAGCCGCTCGATGTGATGGTGACGCGCAAGCGATGACCCGGGCGGACGACGTGGCCCGTCGCGCCGAGGTCGATGCGGAACTCGTACGGACGGCCGGGTTCGAGCAGCGATCGTGTTTCCCATCCGTCGCGTACCTGTGCGCGGACGATGCCGTCGGCGAGGTTCATCGACGCGCCGTCCGGAGTGACGTCGCACAGCTTCGCGACGAAATCTGTGTCGACGGCCGACGACGATGCCCACAGGTGCACTTCAACCGGACCGACGAGCTCGAGGGGCGACTCCATCGCGTCGCCCGTATAGACGAGGACGTCCTCTCGTTGCTCGATGCGCTGCTGGTTGAACGGACCGGCCAGCGTGCTGCCGCCCGTGTACATCACACGTCCGCCGACGGAGGGCGTGGGGTCGGCCGGATCGTAGGTGAACGTGTCGGGCGCCGAGCCGCCGCTCGGCGCGTCCCACGTCAGGCGGCCGTCGCCGTGCAGCGAGTTGGCCTTGCCGCCGGAAGCGAGATACATCCGACGGTAGTCAGTCGACGGAAGCGGCCAATCGTCGGCGACTTTCCACTCGTTCGCTCCCATCACGAAGTAACGAACCACCGGCAGATCGAGGACCGTGTCGTCGTCGCGCAGATGGCGCGAGAAGAAATCGATGTGCGCTTTGGGGACGAACGACGCTTCGGCGGAGCCGAGCGCCGACAACCCCCATTCGCCGACGAATGCGAGCTGGTAGTTGTGCGTCCACGCTCCGATGATCATGCGCGTGGCGTTGCGCGCGAGGTCGTTAGCGCCGTGATCGCGGAACACTCGGAACATCGATCCGCCGCCGAGCTGACTGTCGTACCACCCGGTCGTCATGAGCGCCGGCACTTCGAACAGTCCTTCACCGCGTCCTCCGGTATGCATGAATGTTCTGCCGATCATGCCGAGCACGTCCTCGTACGTCGCGACGCCCGGCAGCGTGAACAGCGGGCGTTGGGCGACGGGAAGGAACTTCGAGGCGACGGGCGGATCGCGCAGCACCTCCATCGCGACGGCGACGTGCGCGAAGTTCGCCTCACCGGTCGGCATGCGGC
>DASQWC010000112.1:0-17768 GCA_035640475.1 Actinomycetota bacterium
GTCGATCCGGGCGCCCGGGTCGATCTCGGCCCCCTCCCCCAGCCAGATGCGCTCACCGAGCGCAAAGCCGGGGATCTCGACATCGACGTCACCGTTGAGGACGTCTCGTTGCGCAGACAGGTACGCATCGACGTTGCCGACATCGGTCCAGTAGCCGTCGGCCACGTAGCCGAAGATCGGGAGCCCCTTGTCGAGCAGCAGCGGGAAGAGGTCCTCCGAGAAATCGAACACCGTGTCTTCGGGGATGAAGTCGAAGACTTCGGGCTCGAGCACGTACATGCCGGTATTGATCGTGTCGCTGAACACCTCTCCCCAGTTGGGCTTCTCGAGGAACCGCTCGATCGAGCCGTCCTCACGGGTGATCACGACGCCGAACTCCAGCGGATTCGGCACCGACTTGAGACAGATCGTGGCGACGGCTTCGCGTTCCTTGTGAAAGGCGACGAGCTTCTTCAGGTCGACATCGGTCAGTGCGTCGCCGGAGATCACGACGAAGCGTTCGTCCTGGAGCTCGTCCTGAGCGTTCTTCACGCTGCCCGCAGTTCCGAGAGGCGTCTCCTCGGTTGCGTACGTCAGATGGACGCCCAGGTCCTCGCCGTTGCCGAAATAGGAGCGGATCACGCTCGAGAGGAACTGCACGGTCGCGATCTGCTCCGTGTACCCATGACGACGGAGCAGGTTGACGATGTGCTCCATGATCGGCCGGTTGGCGATCGGGAGCATCGGCTTGGGCTGATTCGAGGTCAGAGGCCGGAGACGGGTTCCCTGACCGCCGGCCATGATGACGGCCTTCACGGGCGACTCCTCGGCTCGCTGACGGCTCCCACCCCGCGTCAGTCTACCGGCGTCCCTTCCGTGAAGGGCCGGCGCTCATGGGCGAGGAACCGCCGTACATCCTTCGCGTACCGGTACGCCGCTACGTAGTAGAGGATGCCGCCGATCGCGAAAAGCGCGAGCCCGACGGTACGCATGATGCCGCCGAGGAGCAGTGCCGGCAGCGCCGTAAACAGAGCGAACGTGGCCGACTTGCCCACGCGCAGTACTTTCGGCTTCCCGAAGCCGCGACGAGCGACGAACAGGAAGACAATCGACAGGGCCGCATCCCTGAACAGGACCGGGACTCCAAACCCGATTGGAAGGATGTCCGCGATCATCATCGTCACGAGCGCGGTCATCGCGAGGACGCGATCGGAGACCGGATCGAGCGTCGTGCCGAGATCCGTGATGGTGTTCGTTCGCCGGGCGATGTAGCCGTCGAAGTAGTCGGAAACGCCCATCGCCCCGAAGAGTCCGGTTGCGTAGTTCGTGTGCCCGGAGACGATCAGCCAGCCGAGAACGGGCGTCGCGGCGAGTCGTCCGAAGCTGAGCAGGTTCGGGATCGTGCGCCATTCGGCGGCGAGGGACGGCTGGGGCTCGGGATCCACGGCGGGGCCATGCTACCGACCCCGGTTCCGCTGCAGTCGGGCCGGGGAGATTCGAACTCCCGACCTCTTGACCCCCAGTCAAGCGCGCTAACCAAGCTGCGCTACGGCCCGTACTTCGATGCTAGCCGGAGCGGCACGTGAAGGTAACGAGCACCCGCTCTGCATTGCGGACGTCGCGGCGGAACTGTGACTCGCTCCCCCACGTCTTTTGGTCCGTCTGGAACCCCTCGATCACGAACGTCGCGGGCTCGTACGCAAACGGGTACGGATCGCAGACGAGGTCGCCGTCCTTTGTGCCGCGCGCGAGAATCTGCACGTCGCCGCTCGACGACGCGATCGGCGGCAGCTTCTGGTCGGGCTCTTTTGCCAGTGCTTGCATGCACACAAGTAGCGAGAGGCGGTCCCAGACCTGCAGCAGTCGCCAGCCCTCTTCGGCGTCCTCCTTCAAGCCGTCGCCGTCGATCGAGCCCATCAACCGCTGCTGCCGCGCGCGCTCCCCTTCCACGTATGCCGTCGCGAGTTCGAGATTCGTCCCCTCGAGGTGCTCGATGCGCGGATCCAGCCCCGGATAAAACGGCCGTGTGTACAGCCGTTCGCCGTGCATCGACGCCACGAGCCCGGCGAACGGATCTTCTTGCTCGACCAAGTCGATTCCGCGTCGATACAGCGCGACGTGCTCGGAGACGGGAATGTGGATGAAGTCGAGCGGCTCGCCGTCCTTGTTCAGCTTCGGCGCAAGCTCCCACTCGAACCAGCCGTCGTCGTGCCGCGCGGCCGCAACCAGCAACGCGTCGCGACGCTCGAGCGGCGGGATGACGTCGTTTCCCCACGCGTCGGCGAAGGCACCGGAAAGCAACGCGTGATCGGTCTGGCGGAAGAGCAGCAGGCTGCCGTTGCCCTGTTGAACGATCACGCGCCTATCCTGCCCGGGACCGCCGCGAGCGTCGACGAGTGACGAATCGGATCGGCGTCCCTTCGAAGCCGAAACGCCGACGGATCCCCCGTTCGAGGTACCGGAGCCACGGCTGCGGGATGTGATCCGCGCCGAACAGGACGACCGTCGGAGGCGCCACCTCAGCCTGAACGGCGTACTTCAGCCGGGCGCCGCGACCGGAGGATGGGATCGGCGTCCGGGCCTGGAGCTCGTCGACGACCGCGTTCAAAAGTGGCGTCGGGATACGAAGTGTTCGTGTCCCGAGCACCTCGCGGACGGCGGGAAGGACCTTTCCGACGCCTTTGCCCGTCAGCGCCGACACGTCCAGAAACGGCGCCCAGTGCAGATGCGGCAGCCGCCGCCGGAGCTCGGCGCGCGTAGGCTCGCGCGTCTCGGCGTCCAGAAGATCCGTCTTGTTCAGCGCGACCACGGCCGAACGTCCCAGCTCGGCGATCTCCTCGGCCAGCCGCAGGTCCTGTCGTGTGACGCCGTCCGCGGCGTCGACGACAAGAACGGCGACGTCACAGCGTTCGAGCGCGCGCCTCGTGCGCACGTTGCCGTAATACTCGGTCGACTCGTCCACTCGGGCGGCTCGGCGCAGACCGGCCGTATCGACGAACCGGTACGTGGCGTCCTCCCACTCGACGAGGGTGTCGATCGGATCTCGAGTCGTACCCGGCTCCGGATGCACGATGCTCCGGTCCGATCCGGCGATACGGTTGAAGAGGGTCGACTTGCCGACGTTGGGGCGTCCCACAATGGCGATCGCGGGCTCCTCGCTTTGTTCTTCGTCTCCCTCGGCAAAGTCTTCGGTGAGCACATCGAGCAAGTCGCCGATTCCCCGTCCGTGCAAGGCCGAAACGGGAACCGGCTCACCAAGGCCGAGCGAGAACAGCTCGACGGCGTCGCGCTCGCGACGGTCGGTGTCGGCCTTGTTCGCGACCAGGACGACCCGGGAGCCCAGGCGTCGAACGACGTCGGCGACGGCTTCGTCGTCGGACGTGATCCCGGCCTGTACGTCGACGACGAACATCACGACTTCGGCCTCTTCGGCCGCCGCGCGGGCGGCATCGGTGACCTTGCCGGCGAGCGGATCCTCCGGCGCTGCTTCGAGTCCACCCGTGTCGACGAGCAGAAAAGGACGTCCCCGCCACTCGGCCGTATACAGGACGCGATCGCGCGTGACGCCCGGTCGTTCCTCCACGATTGCTTCCTGCCGTCCGATGATGCGGTTGACGAGCGTCGACTTCCCGACGTTCGGACGTCCGACGACGGCAACGACCGGGAGCGTCACCTCGGCTCCAGCGCGTTCATCAGCGTCGCGAAGCGCGCGGCGGCGTCTGCCGTCGCGCTGCGCACGCGTGCGCGCGGGAGGACGCCGGTGTGTCCGTCCCCGAGACGGAACGGCTCCCCCACGGCTACCCGAACCTTTACGAGCCGCGGGAGCTTCCCGCCCGGCGGGAACACAGCTTCCGTCCCGCTGATCGCGACCGGCACGACCGGAGCACCCGATCGGAGCGCGACGTAGGCGAACCCCTCTTCGAGCTCCTCGAACCGTGCCATCGGGCGCCGCGTTCCCTCGGGAAAGATGCCGACGACCTCGCCGTCGGCGAGCAACTTGAGGGCACGTTGCAGCGGCGCCCGATCGGGGCGCCCGCGGCGGACGGGGAACGCACCGAGGCGGCCGAGGATTCTCGCCGAGAGCTTCGACGCGAACAGCTCCTCCTTGGCCATGAACCACACCTTGCGCTTCGTGGTCGCGGCGGCCACGGGAATGTCGAGCAGCGACCGGTGGTTCGGCGCGAGGATCAGCGGCCCGCGCGCCGGGATGTTCTCCCGGCCGGTGATCTGCATTCGAAAGATGCCTCGCAGCAAGCCTGAGAGAAAGCCGCGCGTTGCCGCATACGCGAAGTCCTTGGCGCTGGGGTTGATCAGCGCAACGATCCGATCGGCAACATCGGTCTGGGAGAGGTTCGTCGTGTCGATGAAGAACGCATCTGGAGCGGCACGCATGGCGCCGACGGGACGGCTCGCGTCGCGCGTGTCGCGCTGCTCCGTCTCCTCGGCGCGCCGTTCGGCCCGGACGTCGGGCGCCGCGTCGAGGTAGACCTTCAGATCCGCGTTCGGCCACACGACCGTCCCGATATCGCGGCCTTCGACGACGGCGCCGTTGGGCGGTACGAGCCGTCGCTGGAAGTCGACGAGGACGCTCCGGACCTCCGGATGCGCCGAGACGATCGAGGTCGCCTCGCTTACCTCGGCCGTCCTGATCTCCTCGCCAACGGGCTTGTCGAGGAAGTGCAGCACCGAGCCGTCGACGAGCGAGGTGCGCTCCATCGTCTCGCGCGCGAGCTCGCTCAAGGCCCGCGCATCGTCCAGCGCGACGTTGCGCTGCCGAGCATTGAAGGCAACCAGACGGTACGTAGCCCCAGTGTCGACGTAGGCAATGCCCAACCGTTCGGCGACCAGCTTGGCGACCGTTGACTTTCCCGCTCCGGCCGGTCCGTCGATGGCGACGATCGTGCGCCGGCTCATCGCAGTTCGACCTCACCGCCCAGCGTTGCAAGCACCTGCTCGAAGGCGGGCCAGGAGACGGCTGCCGCTTCGTAGCCTTCGACCAAGGTCTCACCCTGCGCGGCAAGGCCGGCGACGGCGAGCGCCATCGCGATCCGGTGGTCTCCTTCTGCGCTCACCTTCGTCCCGATCAGCGGTGTCGGTCCGGTGACGATGAACCCGTCCGGCAGCTCCTCCACCTCGGCTCCGAGCTGCCGGAGGGCGGTCACCATCGCCGCAATGCGATCCGTCTCCTTTGCGCGCAGCTCGGTTGCACCGGCGACCGTCGTCGTCCCGCTTGCTTGCGTCGCCAGAACGGCAATCAGTGGAAGCTCGTCGAGAACCGCCGGGACGAGCGGCCCTTCGATCCCGATGCCGGTGAGACCCGAACGCTCGACGTCGATCGTTCCGACCGGCTCGCCCATGTTGTCGTCGTCTGTCTCCCAGCGAACCGACGCGCCCATTCGCGCAAGCGACACGAGGAATTCGATCCGCGTCGGGTTCAGACACACACCCTCCAGGTGAACGCGCCCGGCGAGAATGCCGGCGGCGACGAGAAAGGCCGCGGACGACGGATCCCCGGGCACGTCGATCTCGAAGGCCGGCGGATCGAACGGCTCGACGACCACGCGCAGGCCGTCCCGCGTGATCTGCGCGCCGAGCGCGTTCAACATGCGCTCGGTGTGGTCGCGCGACGCCGACGGCTCCGTCACGCTCGTCGTCCCGCTGGCTCCGAGCGCAGCGAAGATCGTCGCCGACTTCACCTGTGCGCTCGCGATCGCGAGCTGCACATCGGCTCCCGACAGCCCTCCGCCCTCGACGAGCACGGGAGGGCGGCCGGCCGTCGTCTGGACCCGGGCGCCCAAGGCGCCGAGCGGTGCGACCAGACGGTCCATGGGGCGCCGGCGCAGCGACGCGTCGCCGTCCAGTGTCGTCCCGAATGTGTGATGGGCCGCGAACCCGGTGAGGATCCGCAGCGTCGTGCCCGAGTTGCCGCAGTCGAGTGCCCGACTCGGCGCGTTCCACGAGCGGATCCCGCCGCTACGAATCTCGGCTTCCGTCCCGGTCCGCCGCACCGCAACCCCGTACGCCTCCAGGCAGGCGATGGTCGAAGAGACGTCGTCTCCCGGGCCGAGATTGCGGATCGTCGTCGTTCCTTCGGCGGCCGCGCCCAGCATCAACGCACGATGCGAGATCGACTTGTCGCCGGGAACGGCCGCGCTCCCATCGATCTCTGAGTTGCGGACGACGAGTGTCGTCATCGCTCCTCCACGATCGTCGTCCGGAATTCCTTGGACGTCAGGAGCTCGGCCGCGCGGCGCGCGACGTCGTGCCCGTCGACGACGAGCCGCAGCACGCCGCCCGCCGCTGTGTGGTCCACCCACAGATCCTCGATATTGATGCCGCCTTGTCCGATCGCCGTCGTGATCTCCGCAAGAACGCCCGCGCGGTCCGGAATCCCAACCTCGAGCGTGACCGGATCCGCGGGAGTCCGTTCGCCCTTCGGCGGGAACCGTTTCCGCGCCGCCCGTGCCTTGCCGATGAGCTCGTCGATGTCGTTCGAGGCACCGTGTGCGATCGCATCCCGCAGCCGCTGCAGCGTCGCCGCGAACTCATCGAGCTCACGTACGACGGCGTCCCGGTTCGTTGCGAAGATGTCCTGCCAAATCCGCGGGTTCGAGCCGGCCGTCCGCGTCACGTCGCGAAACGACCCCGCGGCCGCGCGGAATACCCGTTCGTCTCCTTCATCGCCGGCCACGGCCATGAGCGACGTCGCGATCGCGTACGGCAGGTGGCTCACAAGCGCAACGAGCCGGTCGTGCTCGGCGGCGTCCAGAGCCAGCGATCGTGCACCGAGGCTCGCTACGAGTGCGTTCACACGCCGGTAGGCGCCGGAGTCGGTTTGGTCGGTCGGTGTGAGGATCCACAACGCGTCGTCGAACAGGTCCGCGCGCGCCGACGCGATCCCCTCCCCTTCCGTTCCCGCCATCGGATGCCCGCCGACGAACGTCCGATCCGGGCCGAGCAAACGCTCGGCATGCGCGACGATCCCGGATTTCGTCGAGCCGACATCGGTGACGATCGTGCCCGGAGCGGCACGCATCGCGATCTTCGTAATGGTCGGCAACACCTCGCCCACCGGCGTCGCGACGACGATGAGATCGGCGCCGTCGACCGCAGTCTCCATGTCGTCGGCGACCTCGTCGAGTGCTCCGAGCTCCATCGCCCGTTGGGTGTTCTCAGCGACCGCATCGACGCCTCGGACGACCACATCCGCGCCCGCCCGAAGCCGAAGCCCGATCGAGCCGCCGACCAGGCCCGTCCCCACCACCAGGATTCGTTCGCTCATGTCTTCGCGGACTCGGCTACGCCGGGTCCGGTGGATCGAGAAGACGCGTGGTCTCGCCCAGATAGACGGGTTCGGGCTTCGCGTCTCCGTAGTAATGGACGAGCACGCGAATGCAACGCGGCATCGCAAGTGAGCTGTGGATCTCGAGCTCGCGTGAGCAGAGCAATGGAATACCGTTCAAGCCCATCAAGCGCGCCGCCGCCGCCGGGAACTCCGCGTGAATGTCGTCGGTTGCCGTGAAGAACATGCTCACGACTCCGGCAGCATCGATTCGATTCCGCGCGAACAGCTCTTTCAGGAGCGTTTGCGTCCGTTCGACGACTTGCTCCCGGGTATCAGATTCGACGGTCACGGCCCCACGAACCGCGTACAAGCGTTGCATTTCGTGAGCCAGTCTAGGCGTTGCGCAGCTGCTCACCCCGCAGCGCTTGGACCTCCGCACGCGTGAGTTTGCGCCAGTCGCCGGGCTTCAGGCGGCCGAGCCGGACGGGACCGACGGCCGTCCGCACGAGGGAGTCGACGTCCAGATCGACGGCTTCGAGCATCCTGCGCACGAGCCGGTTTCGTCCCTCGCGGACGACGAGCTCGACCAACGCTCGCTTGTTCGAGACCGCCCGCACTCGCACGGACTCAGCGCGGGCCGGGCCGTCCTCCAAGACGACGCCGGCTCTCAGCCGTCTTCCGACGGCACGCCGGACATCGCCGCGCACCTCAGCGACGTACGTCTTTGGGACTTCATAGCGGGGATGCGCAACATGATTTGCGAACTCGCCGTCGTTTGTGAGCAGCAGAAGACCCGTTGTGTCCATGTCGAGCCGGCCGACGGGAAACACCCGCGGCTCGCCCGGTACGAGCTCGGCCACCGTCGGTCGCCCGCGCGTATCGCGCGCCGACGTGAGGACGCCGGCCGGCTTGTGCAGCGCGAGGTAGACGAGATCGGCGGCCAGCCGGACGGGCACTCCGTCGACCGTGACCCCGTCGCGTTCGGCATCGATCCGGGTGCCGAGCTCGGCCGTTCGGCCGTTCACGGTCACTCGGCCGGCTTTGATGAGGTCGTCGCATGCGCGGCGCGACCCGACCCCGGCGCGTGCCAGCACCTTCTGGAGCCGCTCGCCCTGCTGCGCGCTCACTCCTCCGGAGCCGACTCGTCGGCCGGAGCGGACGTCAGCACACGCTCGATGTCCGCCGCAGTCTGCGGATCCGGGGCGAACGACGCCAGCGGCGGGAGGTCCGCAACCGAGCCGAGTCCGATCTTCTCGAGGAAGAAGGGCGTCGTCCCGTAGAGCGGCGCGCGTCCGGGCCCGGAGTCGCGGCCGACTTCCGTCACGAGCCCACGCTCGGCGAGCGTCTGCAGCACCGAGTCGACGTTGACGCCTCGAACCCGCGAGATCTCACCCCTCGAGACCGGCTGCCGGTACGCGACGATCGCGAGCGTCTCCAGCGCGGGCCGCGAAAGCTTGCCTACCCGCGATCTATTGGCGAAATGACCGACGGCGTCGGCAAAGTCCGCCCTCGTATAGATGCGAAACGCATCCCCGACCCGCCGTACCTCGACCCCGGCTCCGCGCTCCGTGTACGCCAGGCGCAGCGAGTCGATCGCCTCGGCTACCTCTTCGGGCGATGCGCCGAACGCGCCCGCGATGTCTTGCGGCCGTACGGGTTCGGGTGAGGCGAACAAAATCGCCTCCACGAGACCGGCCGACAAGCGCGTCATCGATCGTTCCTCGACAAGCGGATCTCGAGCTCGCCCACCGTCCTACCGTCACCGAGCATGATCTCGCCGCGCATTGCGAGCTCGAGCATCGCGAGAAACAACGCCACCGACCACGCGAGGTTTCGTCCCCGCGCGATGTCGCCGAATCTCAGCGGCCCGGACTCGAGCCGTTCGACGAGCTCAGCGGATGCCTCCTGTGTCGACACTTGGTCGACGACGACCTTGGACGTATCGACGGTTCGCAGCAGCTCTTGCACGAGTGCGACGAGCGTTCGAGCGACGTCCGAGGCGTCAATGCCCTCGAGGACGGGGAATCCGCGCAGCGCCTCGTCGTCGTGGAGCGCTCGTGCGGGAAAGCGCTTGTCGCCCATCGCCAGCAGTGTCGCGAGGTTGTCGCCTGCGGTCTGAAACGTCTGGACTTCCAGCAATCGCGCGATGAGCAGGTCTCGCTCGAGTTGCTCGTCCTCATCCGCGTCGGTCGCCGGCTCCGGCAGCAGCGCCTTCGCTTTCAGAGACAGCAACGTCGCCGCGACGACCAGGAACTCGGTCGTGACGTCCAGGTCGGCGCGCTCCATCTGCTCGATGTGCTTGAGGTAGTCCTCGGTGAGCCGGGCGATCGGAACGTCGCACACGTCGAGTCGCTGCTCGGCGATCAAGCTCAGGATGAGCTGGAAGGGACCCTCGAAGACGTCGAGCTTGACTTCGTAGGTCACGATGTCGCTCGCCTCGTCGCCGGCAACCCGACGGCTTCCCGGACGACCAGCATGGTCTCTTCCACGATCGGTCGCATCTTCGCACGGCCTGCCGCCAAAACCTCTTCAGCCATGCCGGCCTTCGCTTCCAGATCCGCGCGCCGCTCGCGGAATCTGGCGAGCCGCTCGGTGATCTGCTTCGCGATGTCGCCCTTGTCCTCGACACACCCGAGCGATCCGGCCCGGCACGCGACGTCGACGCGTTCGGCGTCTCGCGAAGACAGGAGGCGCCACCACCGGAACACGTTGCAGATCTCTGGGTTGCCCGGATCGCCCTTGTGAACCTTCGCCGGATCGGTGACCGCAGACGAGACGACCTCGGCGAGTCTCTCGGGAGAGTCGTTCAGCCAGATCACGTTGTCGTAGGAGGCGCTCATCTTCCGGCCGTCCGGACCGGGCACGCGCCGCGCGTCGGTCAAGACCGACTGCGGCTCGGGGAGGATCGAACCGTACAAACGGTTGAATCTGCGCACAATCTCGCGCGTGAGCTCGAGGTGCGGCACCTGGTCGTCACCGACCGGCACGAGCTCGCCGCGAACGATCGCGATGTCCGCGCACTGCAGCACCGGGTAGCCGAGAAACCCGTGCGTGGCGATCTCACGCCCCTCCAGCTCTCTGAGCTGCTCCTTGTACGTGGGATTCCTCTCGAGCCATCCGAGCGGCGTGACCATCGAGAAATAGAGCGCGAGCTCAGCGACCTCCGGAAAATCCGACTGCTTGTAGATCGTTGCGCGAAACGGATCGACGCCGGCCGCTATCCAGTCCAGGACGACGTCGCGCGTGCTCGCTGCGACCCGCTCCGTGCTCTCGTAGTCTGTCGTGAGGGCGTGCCAGTCCGCGACGAAGAAGAAGCACTCATGAGCAGTCTGGAGCTCCAGCATCGATTCGACGTTCCCAAAGAGGTGGCCGAGGTGAAGGCGTCCCGTCGGACGGTACCCGGTAACGACCCGCATCGGCCTACAGCGGCATGATCCGGAGTAATCCGGACGAGATCAGCTGGATGACTCTGCTCAGCGGCTCGCTGAGCCAGATGATCAAGGCGAACAGGATCAGGAACCCATACGGCTCGATGCGATCGAGCGTCCTCCGGCCGTCGGCGCTGAGGAACACGCGGATGAGCCGTGACCCGTCCAGCGGCGGAATCGGCAGGAGGTTGAACGCTGCGAGCAGCACGTTCCAGACGAAGGCCGCGCTGAGGATGAAGCGACCGGCGCCGAACAGCGCGATCGCTCCCCTGTCGATCACGACGGGGTCGATCTTCACGTCGACCGCGTACAGGCGCGACAGCGCGACGGCGGCAATGAAGGCCAGCACGAGATTGGAGACCGGCCCGGCCAGCGCGACGAGCGCAAATCCCCAACGGTCCTTGCCTTGCAACTTGGCGGGGGTCACCGGCACCGGCTTCGCGTAGCCGAACATCGAGCCCGTCGTGAAGAAGAGCATCGCGGGAAGGATCACCGACCCGACGAGGTCGAGGTGCCTGACCGGATTGAGGGTAAGGCGTCCCGCCTTGCTTGCCGTGTCGTCACCCAGTCCGAGCGCGGCGAGGCCGTGCGAGTTCTCGTGAATGACGACGCTCGCGAGCAGCACGGCGAGACCGAGGATTGCCTCGAGCATTGGTCAAGCGTATCCAGCGGGTTGCGCCGGGCCTTGGATTATTGCGTCAGCCGTGGCGCTTCTTGCACTCCACGCACAAGTTTGCGACCGGGCGTGCGTCCAGACGCTCCGGCGGGATCTCCGCACCGCACGATTCGCACCGTCCGTAGGTGCCGTTGTTCATTCGCTCGAGGGCGGCGTCGACTTCCTGGAGCATGCCGACGAGACCTTCCGCGATGGACAGCAGCCGAGCCTTGTCGGCCGTCGCCTGTCCGCTGTCGGCAAAGCCTTGTTCGAACTGCATCTCGTCCGGCGTTCCCGTCTTGGGATCCACCCCCATGTCGACGAGCTGCGTCATGAGGTTGTTCCGCTCGTCGGAGAGCTGGTCTCGCAGACGGTCGAGCGTTGCCTGATCCACTGGATGCGCCTCCCCGTGCGGCGCTAGGACGAGCGCCGGCGTCGCCCACGGCCTCGCGGGTGGGCGGATTCGTATACGTCCTTCAACTTGTCTCGTGTCACCAGCGTGTACACCTGCGTCGTCGACAACCGTGCATGCCCCAACGCTTCCTGGACGACCCGCACGTCCGCGCCTCCGGCCACGAGGTGCGTGGCGAACGAATGACGCAAGGCATGTGGGAAGACCCTCGTTCCGGGGCTTACCCGTGAAGCGTACCGTTTCACACACTTCCACGCGCTTTGCCGGGAGAGCCGTCCCCCGCCGACGCGAAGGAACAGCGCGTGTGTCAGCCGGCCGGCCGTCGCGAGCTCACCGCGGCCCTGCCGCAGGTACCGGCGGACGGCCGCCGCGCCCGGCTCCCCGATGGGGACGACTCGCTCCTTGTCGCCTTTCCCGATGCACCGAACCGTTCGATCGTCCAGGTCCACGTCGTCTACATCCAGTCGAACCAGCTCGGACACACGCAAACCGGCCCCATAGAGAAGCTCGAGCATCGCCCGGTCACGCAACTGGGCCGGAGACGATCCGGCCGCCGCTTCAATGATCCGCTCAACAACCTCCGGCGTGAGCGCTTTCGGGAGCGACAAACCGCGGGCCGGTCCGTCTACGAGTGACGCGGGGTTCTGTGCGGCGATCCCCTCGCGAACGCAGAAGCGGTGAAAGTGCCGCACGGCGGCCAGCGTGCGGTTGATCGTTGATCCGGCAGCGCCACGCTGTGCGCACGCGTCGAGAAACCGAACCACATCCGCGGCGGTGGCGTCGTTGACCTCGCGGACTCTTGCCGCGGCGAGGTTGGTCAGGTAGCGACGAATGTCTCGCCGGTACGCCTCGATGGTGCGCGGCGATGCTCCACGCTCGATGCGCAGGTAGTCCTCGAAGGTCTCCGCGGCCTTGCGCAGGCCGTCTGGGAGCGAGCGCTGGCTGGCCGGCACCGGGCCAGCGTAGCGCCGGGACCGTCTGGAAACACGCATTCACACGGCCGAATTAGGGCTGCGACCTGCGGTTTTCCACCCGCGGGTCGATGGGTACCAACTCATCACCTTCCGGGAGGCGAATGCGAACGCTCGAGTCGTCGGTCACGCGCACCAGGGAAACGGCCTACGTCCCCGTCGTCGACGGGTTCCGAGGCCTGGCCGTCCTTTGGATCATCCTGGGACACGTCCGCTGGCGACTTCAGGCGGCTCCGCCGACCGACGTGGATCCGCTGAGCTACATCTTCACGGCTTCCTACTTCGGCGTCGACCTCTTGTTTGTCGTCAGCGGATTCGTCCTGTTCCTTCCCGCTGTCGTGAACAACGGAAGTCTTGGGCGCACGAAGACGTACGCGATCCGTCGCGCGGCGCGGATCGTGCCGGCGTTCTACGCCGCAATGGTGTTGAGCTACATCGTCGCGCTGAAGCTCAACGGGGGCGCTCGTGGCGGTGCCGGCGCGTGGTTGTCGCACGCCCTATTTCTCTCGGCACATGCACATCCGCGCGAGGACATCGGTTTCGGCGTGAATAGCCCGATCTGGACCATGTCGGTCGAGGTCATCTTCTACGCGCTGCTGCCCCTCGTTGCCACCTGGTACCACCGGCACCCGTTCGCCGGGCTCGGCGTCGCGATCGGTCTCACCGAAGGGTGGCACGCGCTCACGAACCGGCTCCCGGACGTCATACAAGGGATGAACATTCATTGGACGACGTCGAGCATCACCGACGCACAGGACCGCATGGCACACGCGTTCCCGGGATTCATGACCCAGTTCGCCGTGGGAATGACTGCAGCATGGATCTACTCGCGTGTTCGCTCACAGCCGGAGACGGACGAGACGCGCCGGCTCTTCCCGGCCGTCGCCCTCGTCTCGTTTCTCGGCATTCTCGCGATCGCGGGTGTTCGCGGCTGGGAGGTTGCGCACGGCCACGAAGGGCTCTTCGACCACTGGACGCGCACGCTCGACCGCAGCCTGTTGTTCGGCGCGCTGGTATGCGCAACGGCGTTGTCGCCCAGGTGGGTCGGCTGGCCGGTCGGCAACGATGCATCGCGATTTACCGGAACCGTGTGCTACGGCGCCTATCTCTCGCACCTGCCGCTGATCTACCTCCTCATTCCGGCCCTCGGGCTCGATCCCGGCGATGCCGGAACCACCGACCTTTTCGTGTTGGCGGCAGCGGTCGTCCCACTCGCCTTTGCGGTGGGTGTCGTCTCCTACACGTTCTTGGAGCAGCCGGTACGGCAGCTCGTCCGTCGTCGGAAGGACGTGCGCCGGCAACCGGCGCGCACACTCCGGCCCGTTGCGCTCGCCGGAGCACGCGGTTAATTTCTAACCGTGTTCGAGCGGTTTACCGATCGCGCAAGAGGCGTCGTCATGCTCGCCCAAGAAGAGGCGCGTGAGCTCAAGCACAACTACATCGGGACCGAGCATCTCCTCCTCGGTCTTCTGCGTGAAGGCGAAGGGGTCGGCGGAAAGGTGCTCACATCGCTCGGGCTCGACCTCGACTCCGCTCGCGGTGAGATCGAGCGGCGGATCGGCACGGGCGCCCAGGATCCTCACGGGCACATTCCGTTCACTCCACGCGCCAAGAAGGTGCTCGAGCTCGCCCTTCGCCAGGCGCTGAAGCTCGGCCACAATTACATCGGCACCGAGCATGTGCTGCTCGGTCTGGTGGCCGAGGGCGAAGGCGTGGCCGCGCAAATCCTCATCACCAAGGTCGACGGACAGCTCCCGGCCGTGCGAGATGCCGTCTTCGCGGCGCTCGGCCGCCCGCCCGAGGCGCTCGTCGGCATCGAAGGACGACTGGCCGAGCTCGGCCGGACGATCCGCGGCCGGCTGCCGCACATCTCGATCGCCGGGCCCGAAGACGAGACCAGAAAGCGCCTGGAGGCCATCGAAGCGCGCCTGAGCGTCATCGAGCAGCTCCTGCGCGAGCAGCTGGGCCGGGAAGATACCGGCTAGCTTCTCAGCGCCAGAAACGCCAAACCGAGCAGCGTCTTCGCATCGCCGATCTCGCCCGACGAGAGCAGCTCGCGCGCGCTCGATGCCGGACGGCGCTCGATCTCGATGACTTCACCCTCGTCGGTCGATCCGGACTCCGGCACGACGTCGTCGGTGAAGTAGAGATAGAACCTCTCGTTCGTGAAGCCGGGCGTCGTGTAGTACGTCGCCAAGTGCTCCAGCCTCCTCGGGCGCAGCCCGATCTCTTCGACGAGCTCGCGGGCCGCGCAGGCTTCGGGGTCTTCGCCTTTCCCGAGCTTGCCGGCCGGAATCTCCAGCAATACCTCCGCGGTCGCATGACGGTACTGCCGGACGAGCCACACCTCGCCGTCGTGCACGCACACGACGCCAACCGCGCCCTCGTGCTCGATGACCTCGCGCGTCGAGCGGTGACCGTCGGCCGCTTCGACGTCGTCCACGCGCAGCCGGAGGATCCGGCCTTCGAAGATCGTGCGCGACGCGAGGACGCGTTCACGCATGTGAATCTCGTTCCGCTACTGCGACGGGAGCCCGGCCCGCTTGCACGCGGCGCCGATGAAGTCGCGGAAGAGCGGATGCGGACGGATCGGACGCGACTTGAATTCGGGGTGGAACTGCCCAGCCACGAACCACGGGTGGTCGGCAAGCTCCACGATCTCGACGAGCGTGCCGTCCGGAGACAGGCCTGAAGCGATCAAGCCTTCCGTCTCGAGCTTCGGCAGAAGCTCGGAGTTCACCTCGAGCCGGTGGCGATGGCGCTCGTGAATCACGCGCTCGCCGTACGCCTCGAATGCTTTCGTACCCTCCTGGACGACGCACGGGTACGAGCCGAGTCGCTGCGTCCCGCCGACGTCCTCCACGCCCTCCTGCTCCTGGAGCAGCGCGATGACCGGGTACGGTGTCGCCTCGTCGAACTCGGTTGAGTTCGCGTGGGTCATGCCGCAGACGTTGCGAGCGAAGTCGATGACGGCACACTGCAACCCGAGGCAGATGCCGAGGAACGGGATGCGATCCTCGCGAGCATGACGCGCGGCTTCGATCTTGCCTTCGACGCCTCGAACCCCGTAACCCCCGGGAACGAGAATGCCGTCGACGTCGCCGAGCCGCTTGCCGTCGTCGATCATCCCGTCCGACGCAAGCCACTGGATGTCGACGTGAACGCGGTGGTGCGCGCCGGCGTGCCGCAGGGCCTCGCGCACGGACAGATACGCGTCCTGCAGATCCACGTACTTGCCGACGAGCGCGATGCGCACCGTGCCCACAGGCGACGCCATGCGGTCGACGAGATCGCGCCACTCCTCGAGGTCGGGCTCGTTCGTTCCCAGGCCGAGGTGCTTGGCGATCTGCCTGTCGAGTCCCTCGCGGTGCAGATCGAGCGGGACGGCGTACGGATTCGGTGAGTCGGGCTCAGAGATGACGGCTTCGGGCTCGACGTCGCAGAACAGGGCGATCTTGTTCTTGAGCGCCAGATCGATGTCGCGATCCGATCGGCACAAGATCGCGTCGGGCTGGATACCGATCGAGCGGAGCGCCATGACGGAGTGCTGGGTCGGCTTCGTCTTCAGCTCGCCCGACGGAACGAGGAACGGCACCAGCGACACGTGCGCGTAGAACACGTTCTCGCGTCCAACGTCGTGGCGGATCTGCCGGATCGCCTCGAGGAACGGCAGTGACTCGATGTCGCCGACCGTGCCGCCGACCTCGGTGATCACAACGTCGACGGCCGGATCACGGCCGAGCGCGAGGATCGTGTCCTTGATCTCGTTGGTGATGTGCGGGATGACCTGGACGGTCTCCCCGAGGAACTCGCCGCGGCGCTCGCGCTGGAGCACCGAGAAATAGACCTGGCCCGTCGTCAGATTCGACGCGCGCGTGAGGTTCGTATCGATGAACCGCTCGTAGTGTCCGAGGTCGAGGTCGGTCTCCGCTCCGTCGTCGGTGACGAAGACTTCACCGTGCTGGAACGGGTTCATGGTTCCCGGATCGACGTTGATGTACGGGTCGAGCTTTTGCAGGACGACGTGCAGCCCGCGGGCGACGAGCAGGCGCCCGATCGAGGAGGCGGAGATCCCTTTTCCGAGGGAGGAGGCCACACCTCCGGTCACGAAGATGTGTCTTGCCACGGCGTCCTCCTGGTCGACCTAACGTAGCACGCGTCGGAGGCTATTGGGCCGAACCGACACGTCTGGTACAACGATCAAAGACGTGAGACTACGGACTGCTCTGGCGCTCGTCGCCCTCGTCGCCGCTTCGGCTCCCGCGACCACAAACGCGCAGGTCAACACCTGCTCAGACGCATCGCGATCGAAGGTCAGCGCTCGCGCCAAGTACACGTACGGCGCGCTCAACCGCGTCGTGGAGCTGCCGAGCCGTGTCGACGGCGCGGCGATTCAAATCGGTCTGATCCGGCCCGAAGTGCGAAAAGGTGCGCGCGTGCCGGTCGTCGTGCAGGCGTCGCCCTACCTTCCGGCGCTGCAGACGGTGGACCTCGAGACGTGCGAGCGATTTCTCGTCGAGAACTTCGTCCCGCAGGGCTACGCCGTCGCGCTCGTGGGGGTGCGCGGCACGGCCGACTCGGGCGGCTGCTTCGACCTGTTCGGTCCCAAAGAGCGCGCCGATCTCGATCAGGCCGTTAGATGGCTCGGGACACAGCCGTGGAGCAATGGGCGCGTCGGAATGCTCGGGCTCTCCTACGACGGCTCGACGCCCTGGATGGTCGCGGCGGCGGGGAATCCGTACCTCAAGACGATCGTTCCCATGGACGGCGTGCCCGACCTGTTCGATCTCCTGTTCGGCAGCGGAACGCCCGACTGGCGCGGCCCGGGTCTGCTCAGCGGCCTGTACTACGCCACGAGCGTGATCAACGTCCCGGGCAGGGCGCCGCAGCGGACCGTCGACGCAACGGCCTGTCCCGAGTACGCCGTCGGGCAGGCGGCGAGCGCGTACAGCGCGCTCACGGGCGAGCCCGACCCGTGGGGCTACTGGCAAGCCCGGCGGTACGTCGGCGACATCCTCCGCCGGTATCGCGGCAGCGT
>DASQWC010000113.1:0-2139 GCA_035640475.1 Actinomycetota bacterium
GAAGATGTCGAGCTTGACCGTCGCAACCTCATTGTTCCCGGAGAACTGGAGCTCGGGGTTCACGATCGTCGACTGGCCGAAGTTGTTCGTGCCGGAATCGAGGGTCGAGCCGATACCGACGCCGAGCAGCTTCCCGCGCGCCTCCGCGTCGCGCCGCTTCTCCTCGATCGAGCCGTAGTCGATGAGCTTCAGCGCCTCGTCGAGGCAGCGCTCGTAGTCGCCTGAGTCGTAGACGCAGCCGTTCGGCGTCTCGTACGGCATCTCGTCGGCCCGGATGTAGTTCTTCTTGCGGATCTCGACCGGATCCATGCCGAGCTCCTGCGCGACGATGTCGATCACCCGCTCGGTGAACCAGAGGTGCTGCATCCGCGAATAGCCGCGGTTCGGCCCGCACGGCGACTTGTTCGAGCAGACCTGCTTGAAGTCGACACGGACGTGTCGCCAGCGGTAGCACCCCGGCGTGACCTGCGCCCAGATGATGCATCCCAGCGGCTCGTACCTCGTGTATGCCCCGCAGTCGTCGATCATCCGCGCCTTGAAGCCGAGCAGCGTCCCGTCGGCCTTGACCGGCACCTCGACGTCGAGGAAGACGCGCTCGTTGCCGTGCGAGTTCGCCGTGTGCTGGTCCGTACGCCACTCGGTCCAGTTGACCGCCCGGTTCAGCTTCCGGGCGAGCAGGCACATCGCAACGAGCTGGACGTGCGTGCAGATCTTGTTGCCGAAGCCGCCGCCGATGTCCTGCGAGACGAAGCGGAGCTTGTCCATCCCGACCCGGAGAGCAGGCGCCATCATGATGATCGCGAAGCCGGGGAACTGGTTGTTCGAGTGGAGCGTCCACTGCCCAGTTCCGCGGTTGTACTCGACGACCGCGCCGCTCGTTTCCAGCGGCGTCGACGAGAAGCGGTGGAAGTGGAGCTTCTTGATCCGGACGACCTTGTCGGCCTCGGCTAAAGCGGCGTCGTAGTCGCCGTAGTCGAAATTCCCCTGCCAGATCGTGTTGTTCGGGACTTCGTCGTGGAGCTGCGGCGCGCCCGGCTCGCCGGCGCGTTCCGGGTCGACGACCGTCTCGAGCGGCTCGTAGTCGACCTCGACGAGCTCGGCCGCGTCGCGTGCCAGCTCTCTCGTGGCGGCGGCGACGGCGACAACCGGCTCGCCGACGTGCCTGACCTTCCCCACGGCGAGCGCGTAATCCTTGAGCTCTCCGCCCGGCGGCGGCGCGATCTGGAAGAACGGGTCGGTCTCGGCCGCGACCTCCTCGCCGATCAGGGTCCCGTAGACCCCGTCGAGCTCCATCGCCTTCGAGACGTCGATCCGCGTGATCGCTGCGTGGGCGTAGGGCGAACGGACGAAGTGGACATACGCCATGCCGTGCCGCTTGACGTCGTCGACGAAGACGCCCTCGCCCTGGACGAGCCGCCGGTCCTCCTTGCGCGGGACGTTGACGCCGATGAAGCCCGGCGCGACCTCGGTCTCCTCGACGGTGACCGGCTTCTCGGGCGCGACCGTCGTCTCGCTCACTGCGTCCCTCCTTTCGCGGCGGAGGCGATCGCCTCGACGATGTTGACGTAGCCCGTGCAGCGGCAGATGTTCCCCTGGATCGCGCGCCGGATCTCGGCCTCGGTCGGCTCCGGGTTGTTGTCCAGGAGGTGCTTGGCGCTCATCAACATCCCGGGCGTGCAATAGCCGCACTGGAGCGCGTGGAACGAGCTGAACGCCTGCTGGAGCGGATGCAGCTCACCGTCGGGCGCCAGGCTCTCGACCGTCTCGACCCGCGCGCCGTCGGCCTGGACGGCGAGCATCATGCAGCTCTTCACCGCCACGCCGTCCACGAGCACCGTGCAGGCGCCGCAATTGCCGGTGTCACAGCCGACATGCGTGCCGGTGAGGTCGAGGTCGTCGCGGAGGAAATGAACGAGCAACCGGCGTACTTCGACGTCGCGCTCGTGTCGTTCGCCGTTCACGTCGACGCCGACGCGGAGGCTGCGGACGGGTTCGTTCATCCGGTCGCTTCCTCGACTGCCCGGGCGGCGACGACCTCGGCAAGATGCCGCCGGTACTCGCCCGAGGCGTGGACATCCGACGGTGGATCGAGAGCCGCTTCGCGTACGGCCTGTCGGACGCTCTCGGCGTCCGCCGCGG
>DASQWC010000114.1:0-3557 GCA_035640475.1 Actinomycetota bacterium
CGAGCACAACGCTGCTCTACAAGAGTCCGGATGCGCTGCCCGGACTCGTGGACTGGGCGTCCCAGTACGCCAACCAGAGCTATGTGTGGCGGTCGTCCGATCACGGCAGGACGTGGAAGCGCATCGACACCATCGAGGGACTCGGTGCGCATACGAAGACGTCCACGGGCTTCTCCGATCCCGACTTCGCAATGGACGAGGCGGGAACGATCTACGGAACAGAGATCGACCTCGCGAATGTGTCGGTGTATTGGTCGACCGACGACGGACGCAGCTTTCCCGGAGGGAATCCGATCGCAGGCTCGGGTGACCGGCCCTGGCTGGGCGCCCTCGGGCCGGGCGAAGTCTTCCTGGTCATCAACGCGCCGGAACAGCTTCTGCGGTCGACGGACGGCGGCATGACTTTCGTGCAAGTCCCGACGAATTTCGTCCCCGACAATCACCTGTGGCGCGACCCGCTCAAGCCACACGACGGATTGATCGGTCCGGATGGAGGCGGAACGGCAATCTCGGCCGACCACGGTCTGACGTGGAAGCGCTATCCACTCTCCCTCCAGCCCAACGAAGGATTTTCCGTCAACGCGGTCGATCGAGTGGGATGGATCTACACGGCGTCGGCCGGTGGTTACGAGGGAGCCGAGGACCACGATCCCAACGGTCTCGTGCAGTACAGCTACTTCAACCGCAGATCCGGCAAGTGGGCCAAGCCCATGAAGGTGCCAGTGCCCGAGGGCGACGTCCTGTGGCCGTGGATGGCTGCCGGCGACGACGGGCGAGTGGTCGTCGTCTGGCTCCAGACGCTCGCGAAGGACCCAAGCTCGTTTTATGTGTACGCCGCGTACACCACGAACGGCCATGGTTCTCTCGTGCGTTGCAGCGACGGCAGCCGCCGCCTTCGTCCGCCCGTCTTCCGGGTCGTGAACGTGTCGGGCCGGCCTGTCCACGTCGGCAACATCTGTCTTCTGGGGACGGCGTGCAACGCCGATCCGTCCAACGATCGGCGCCTGGGTGACTACTTCACCGTGAACATCGACAACGAAGGCCGGATCTTCGTAGCGGTGTCCGACACCAGACTCAAGACGGCGGCCGGGCAGCCCAAGCCTGTGGCCAACCCGTTGTTCATCCGCCAATCGGGCGGGACGCCCGCCTACCGGCGGCCGATTCCGCCCAAGTAGCACAACCTGTGGTCAACTTGTGGAAGAAACAGGAAAACGCGCGTGTTTTAGCAGGTCAGAGACTTGTGAAAGAATTCACAGACCTTTACGAATTTAACCAACGCCGATAGTATTAAGACATGGCCAAACAGCTGGATATCGATCCACATACGACCTACGAGGAGCGCTGGGGCTGGCGCACCCCAGAGAACTACGTCTTCGAGCCCAAGAAGGGGCTGTCCAGGGAGGTCGTCGAGGAGATCTCCTGGATGAAGTCGGAGCCGGAATGGATGCGCAAGTTCCGGTTGAAGGCGTTCGACCGCTGGGAGCGGCGGCCCATCCCGCAGTGGGGGGCCGACCTCAATCAGATCGACTTCAACGACATCTACTACTACCTCAAGGCGTCGGAAAAGACGGAGCGGAGCTGGGAGGACGTCCCAGACGACATCAAGAACACGTTCGATCGGCTTGGGATCCCGGAGGCCGAGCAGAAGTACCTCGGCGGTGTCTCGGCGCAGTTCGAGTCGGAGTCGGTGTACCACTCGGTCAAGGAGGAGATCGCCAAGCAAGGCGTCCTCTTCGCCGATATGGACACGGCGGTCCGGGAGCACCCGGAGATCGTCCAGAAGTACATCTCGACGATCATTCCGGTCAACGACAACAAGCTCGCCGCTCTGAACTCGGCCGTGTGGTCGGGCGGCTCCTTCATCTACGTGCCGCCGGGCGTCAAGGTCGACATCCCGCTCCAGGCGTACTTTCGGATCAACGCGGAGAACGCCGGCCAGTTCGAGCGGACGCTGATCATTGCCGACGAGGGTTCCTACGTGCACTACGTCGAGGGCTGCACCGCCCCTACGTACTCGTCGAACTCACTCCACTCCGCCGTTGTGGAGCTCATCGCGCACAAGGACGCGCGGCTTCGTTACACGACGATCCAGAACTGGTCGTCCAACGTCTACAACCTCGTCACCAAGCGCGCCGTCGCCGAGGAGAACGCCGTCGTCGAGTGGGTCGACGGCAACATCGGCTCTCGCGTGACGATGAAGTATCCGGCGGTCGTCCTCAAAGGCCGGAAGGCGCACGGTGAGACGTTGTCGCTCGCGTTCGCCGGCAAGGGCCAGCACCAGGACACCGGCTCGAAGATGACGCACGCCGCGCCGGAGACGACCTCGCGCATCATCTCGAAGTCGATCTCCAAGGACGGCGGGCGCACGTCCTACCGCGGAGGCGTGTGGATCCACCCGGGGGCCAAGAAGTCGAAGTCCAACGTCGTGTGCGACGCGCTGCTCATCGACGAAGACTCGCGATCGGACACCTACCCCTACATGGACATCAACGAAGAGGACGTCGAGATGGGGCACGAAGCGACGGTCGCCCGCATCGGTGACGAGCAGCTCTTCTACCTGCGCAGCCGCGGCATTCCGGAGGCCGAGGCCGCCGCGATGATCGTTCGCGGCTTCATCGAGCCGATCACCAAGCAGCTCCCGATGGAGTACGCGGTCGAGCTCAACCGCCTGATCGAGCTCGAGATGGAAGGCTCGGTCGGCTAATAGGCCGGGCCCCGATGAGTTCCGCAACCACCATCGAAGATCACATAGACGCGCTCGCCGCGTCTTCGCCGGACTGGCTCGCGGAGCTTCGACGCGACGCGTGGAAGCGCTACCGAGAGATCCCGTATCCGGAAGGTCGCGAGGAATTCTGGCGCTTCACCGACGTCAAGGCGATCAATCCCGACAACTTCGTGCTCGCGCCGATCGAATCGTCACCGGCGATCACCGAGACGCCGCAACCTGCGGCGGCCGCCCTCGAGCTCACCGGCGTCGAGTCGGCCGGACGCGCGGTGCACGCCGACGGTTCGACACTCTCGATCGAGCTGACGTCCAAGGCCCGCGACGCCGGCGTGATCTTCTGCGACCTCGAGACCGCAGTGCGCGAGCACGCCGACCTTCTGCGTCCGCGCCTCGGCTCCCTCGTCCCGCCCGACGACCCGTTCCGCGCGCTGTCGCTCGCGGCGCATCGCGGCGGAACGTTCCTCTACGTCCCGCGCGACCTCGAGCTGGCCGACCCGTTCCAAGCGCTGCACTGGATCACGCCCAACGCAGCCGGGCAGAGCGTTCTTCCGCGGACGGTTGTGATCATCGAGGACGGCGCCAAGGTCGTCTTCAACGACGTGTACACGAGCGGTGCGCTCGGAACGGCGACGCTCGCGTCGCCGGCGACGGAGATGTTCATCGGCGCCGGCGCGCAGGTCGGATGGGTGACCTGGCAGGATTGGGGCCCGGGCATCCGGCACATCGCCAACGTGCGCGCCCAGCTCGACCGGGACGCCTTGCTCAACACGCTCGTCGTTACGCTCGGCGGCGACTTCTCTCGCACGTGGAAGGAGTGCACGCTCGCCGGCGA
>DASQWC010000115.1:0-21441 GCA_035640475.1 Actinomycetota bacterium
TTCACGAGTCCTTCGATGACTTCCCACAGCGCTTTCCGGCTGGCCGGGTCGAGCCCGGTCGTCGGCTCGTCGAGGAAGAGCACGCGCGGACGATTCACGAGACTCGCGGCCAGATCCAGGCGCCGCTGCATCCCGCCCGAGTACGTCTTTACCGTGCGGCTCGCCGCGTCGGTGAGGTCGAAGCGCTCGAGCAGTTCCTTCGCGCGGATCTTCGCTTGCTGTCCGGGCATGTGGTACAGACGGCCGACCATCTCAAGGAATTCGGATCCCGTGAGGTTCTCGTCGACGGCGGTGAACTGCCCGGTGAGACCGATCGCCGCGCGCACCTCGTCGGGCTTCTTGGTCACGTCGTGGCCGAGGACGAACGCCTTGCCCGAGTCCGGCTGGAGAAGCGTCGTGAGCACGCGGACGGCCGTCGTCTTGCCCGCACCGTTGGGGCCGAGCAGACCGACGACCGTGCCTTCACGAACCGTCAAGTCGAGCCCGGAGAGCGCACGCACCTTCCCGAAGGACTTCTCGAGCGCGGTGGCGACGATCGCGTCGCTCTTGGTCCTGCGTCGTCGTGTGGCTGCCATGCCTACCTCGCAGAGTTCCGGAAAGATTTAATCTTAATCTTCAATAGTTGAAGTCGTCAACTATAGCCGCTACACTTGAACGGGATGCGAACGAAGGTAGAAACCCGCGACGCCACGGATCTCGTCCTCCAGCTCGTGGGACGCATGCACCAGCACTTCGCCGAAGTGGCACTTTCCATCGGTCTGACTCCCCCGCAGATGGGCGTCCTCAAGAACCTCGACGACTCGAGCCCCATGGGACGGCTGGCTTCCGAATTGCATTGCGACGCCTCCAACATCACGTGGATGGTCGACCGCCTCGAGGAGCGAGGCCTCGTGGAACGTACACCGGATCCGCTCGACCGTCGTGTGAAGCGCCTCGTGCTCACCGACTCGGGACGCAAGCTCCGGCGCGACATCGAGCGGCGCCTGCGCGCCGGCATTCCCGGCATGGAGAACCTCGGCGCCGAGGAGCGCAGAACGCTCGGGCGTCTGCTCGAGCGAATGCTCGACGCGTAGCCGTACCCTCTGCGCATGCCCCAATCGGGTGAGCGCATCGCCCTAGCGTCGTTTGCCGGGACCGTTGTGTTCGCGGGCGGCAACGCGGTCTCCATCCGCTTCAGCAACCGGGAGCTCGACCCGTTCTGGGGCGCCACGGTCCGCTTCCTGCTCGCCGGAGCACTCCTTGCTGCCGTCGTGCTCGTATTGCGCATCGAGCTGCCACGCGGCCGGGCGCTGACCGGCTCCGTCCTCTACGGGCTGTTCAACTTCGGCGGCACGTTCGGCTTCACGTACTACGCGCTCGTGCGGATGCACGGCGGGCTCGGTCAGACACTGCTGGCCCTCGGACCGCTCGCCACGCTGTTGCTCGCCGTCGCGCAGCGGCAGGAGCGCATGCGCGCGTCGGCTCTTGCCGGATCGGCTCTCGGTCTGGCCGGCGTTGCCGTGATCTCGCGTGCGCCGTTGCAGGAGTCGGTTCCGATCACTTCCGTTCTCGCAATCCTCGGAGCCGTGTTGTGCTTCGCGGAGGCTGCGGTGCTCGTCCGTCGCTTTCCTCCCGTGCATCCGGTTGCGATGAACGCGATCGGAATGGGTGCCGGGGCCGCGCTCTTGTTCGCCATCACGCTCATCGCGCGCGATCGGATCGAGCTGCCCGAGCGACGAGCGACCTGGCTCGCGATCGCCTACCTCGTCGTGCTCGGCTCGGGTGTGGTGTTCGTGCTCGGCCTCGTCGTCCTCCGCTACTGGGAGGCGTCTCGGTACTCGTATCTGTTCGTCGCGATTCCGCCCATCGCCGTTGCCGTTTCGGCGTGGCTGGACGACGAGCCGATCGGGCCCGGACTGCTGGTCGGCGGGATCCTCATCGTCGCCGGGGTCTACATCGGCGCCCTGCGTCGCAGAGCGCTAAGCTGACTGCGCTTGCGGGGAGAACACCAAACACCGCGCTTCTTCCGTGCGGCCGCAACGCTGGCCGCCGTCGCGATGCTGTCCGCAACCGTGGCCTCCCTGGGCACGGCGGAGGCGTCCGGCCGGGTCCGGATCGACGTCCTTTCCAATCGCGCAGATCTCATCTCCGGCGGTGATGCGCTCGTCGCCGTGCGACTCCCGCGCGGCTCGAGCGGCGCCTCGATGGACCTCAACGGCAAGGACGTCACGAGAGCCTTTGCCGTCCGGCCGAACGGCAAGTTCGAAGGATTGGTCAAGGGACTGCGCAACGGCCGCAACGTCCTGACCGCGCGCCTTCCGAACGGCTCCGGCGCGCGCATCGACATCACCAGTCACCCAATCGGAGGCCCGGTCTTCGCCGGACCGCAGATCCAGCCGTGGACGTGCGCCGCCGGCGCGAAGGACAAGCAGTGCAACCGGGCGCCGCGCTACGAGTGGCTGTACATGTCCACGCGCGGCGGACAGCTGCAGTCCTACGACCCGAACAATCCGCCGAACGACGTCGCGAACACGACGACCGACAACGGCGCGACGGTGCCCTACATCGTCCGGCAGGAGATCGGCGCGATCGACCGCGACGAGTACCGCATCGCGGTTCTCTACGATCCCAAGAAGCCGTGGAGCCCGTGGGCGCCACAGCCCGGCTTCAACCACAAGCTCGTGATCACGCACGGCGCGAGCTGCGACACGAGCTACGCGCAGGGCTCGGCCCCCAACGTGCTGAACACGACCGCGCTGAGCCGCGGCTTCGCCGTCATGTCGCACGCACTCGACAACGCCGGGCACAACTGCAACATCGTCACGCAGGCCGAATCGCTCGTGATGACGAAGGAGTACCTGATCGAGCGCTACGGTGAGCTCCGCTACACGATCGGCAGCGGTTGCTCCGGCGGCTCGCTCGTGCAGCAACAGGTCGCCAACGCCTATCCCGGCATCTATCAGGGCATCAGCCCGCAGTGCAGCTTCCCGGACGCGTGGTCGTCCGCCATGCAGTACGAGGACTTCTTCCTGTTGCGCGAGTACCTCGAGGCGCCGCAGAAATGGGCGCCGGGCGTGGCGTGGACTCCCGTGCAGATGGGAGCCGTCGAGGGCCATCCGAACTTCGCCAACGCGATCACGTTCACGGAGGCGATTCCCGACTCCGGGAACCCGACGCGGCCGTGCCCGGGCCTGGACGACTCCAAGGTCTACGACAAGGAGACCAACCCGCGCGGCGTGCGCTGCACGCTCCAGGACTACATGGTCAACGTCTTCGGACGCCGCAAGCAGGACGGCTTCGCGCAGATCGCGTGGGACAACGTCGGCGTGCAATACGGGTTGCTCCCGCTGATGACCGGGACGATCTCCCCGGCCCAGTTCGTCGACCTCAACACGAAGATCGGCGGCTGGGATATCAACAAGGACGCGTCGCCCAAACGCGTACCGGCCGATCGATTCGCGCTCGGCGCCGTCTACCGCAGCGGCGCCGTGAATGTCGCGAACAATCTCGACGAGGTCGCGATCATCGATCTGCGCGGGCCGGACCCGGGCGCGTTCCACGACGTCTACCGCACGTACGCAGTGCGCTCGCGTCTGTTCCGGGAACACGGGAACGCGCGCAACCAGATGATCTGGCGCGGGTTCGTCCCGCTCATCGGCGACTCGACGTACGTCAACGAGTCGATCCTCGCGCTCGACCGCTGGCTGACGAACGTCGAGAAGGATCGCAGCAAGCTTGCGCTCGCCGAGAAGCTCGTGAAGGCGAAGCCGAAGGACCTCGTCGACAGGTGCACGAACGGGTTCGGTGTCGAGATGCCGACGGCGGCGTGCGATGCGGTCGTGGAGAGCTACTCGTCGCCGCGGATCGCCGCGGGCATGCCCTTCACCGACGACGTGATGAAGTGCGCGCTCAAGCCGCTGCGGCCGTCCGACTACTACCCGATCAAGTTCACCCGCGTGCAATGGGAGACGTTGCGCGGCGCGTTCCCGTCGGGCGTGTGCGATTACTCCAAGCCCGGCATCGGCAAGCAGCCGACGGTCCCGTGGCAGACCTACCAGGACGCCGCCGGCCGCGTGATCTACGGCGGCCGGCCGCTGGGATCGCCGCCGCGCTCACGCGCGCTGGCCGCTCGGTAGCTCGAAGGCGACCACCGCACCACCGTCCGGTGCATTGCTCGCCGTGGCGTGACCGCCGTGGTCTTCGACGATCTGCTTGACGATGGCCAGACCGAGACCGGATCCAGGCAACGCACGCGCGGCCGGCGACCGGTAGAAACGGTCGAATACGTAGGGTAGGTCGTCCTCGTTAATCCCAGGACCGTAGTCGCGGACCTCGAACCGCGTGCCGTCCACGCGAACCTCGACTGCATGTCCGTTTGACCGGGGGCGCTGCGCCCCCCGGACCCCCAGCGTGTCGATTGAGCTCCGCTCAATCGAATTGAACTTGCACGCGTTGTCCACGACGTTGGACGCCGCCCGCGCCAGCTGCGTGGGCCGAGCCCGCACGACGCTCGCCGAGCCTTCGAAGTCGATGCGCTGTCCGGTGCGGCGCCGCGCGCGCTCGACGACCTCGGCCGCGACCTCGTCCAGACGGACGTCGCGCATCTCCTCGTCGGACGGCCCCACCGTGGCCAGGTCGACGAGCTCGGCAACGAGATTGGATAGTTCTCGCATCTCGCTGTTCAGGTCGGCCAGGATGCGCGCGCGTTCGACGGGATCGAGTTCTCCGTCGCTGCGCGAGAGCACCTCGATGTTCGTCCGCAGGCTCGTGAGAGGCGTGCGCAGCTCGTGGCTCGCATCGGTAACGAGCTGCTGCTGTTGGAGGCGAGACTGCTTCAGGGCTTTGAGCATGGAATTGAAGCTCGAGGCCAAGCGCCCGATCTCGTCGTCCCGCTCGACTGCGATCGGGGCGTCGAGGTCCTGTGTCGCGGCGACGTTCTCCGCCGCTTCGGTGAGCTTGCCGATCGGGCGGAGCGCGCTCCGCGCCACACCGAGGCCGAGTGCGCCGGCGATCCCGACGCCCCCGAGCGCGACAAAGAACAGCACGACGCCGAGACCGCGCAGGGCCGTGTCTACCTCGCCGAGCGAACGCGCGACCTGGATGGCACCGCCGGCGGCTCGGAACGGCGCGATGGGGGCGGGCGCCGTCACCATGCGGAAGTGCTTGCCCGACACGGTGACGTCGCGAAGGAACGCGGCCTTCTCACCACGTGCAACGGCGACGTCCCCGGCCGCGACGGGCAGTGCTATCGGCTGATCGAGCGGAGCCTGTTTGACACCGTCCGCCGAGATGAACTGCACGACGAGCTGGAGCTCCGGCAGGTCGGCCGGAGGGTCTGCGCGCAAGATGAAGGCGCCGCCGTCGTCGATCCGCGAGCCGATGCCCGGCGATCGCTCGATCGCAAAGCGTTGCAAGCTCGCGTCGACCCCGCGACGGAGCTCGTTACGCGCGACAGCGAACGCGACGCCGGCGGCAACGACGACCGCAACCGCCACCGCACAAGCGGCAAGTACCGCGATGCGAGCGCGCACGGTCATGGCTTGAGCACGTAACCGACACCGCGCACGGTGTGGATCATCCGCGAAGCGGCGCCGGCTTCCGTCTTCCGGCGCAGGTAGCCGATGTACACCTCGAGTGAGTTCGAGGTCGGGCCGAAGTCGTAGTCCCAGATGCGTTCGTAGATCGTCGAGCGTGACAGCACGATGCCGGCGTTGATCATGAGCAGCTCGAGAAGTGAGAACTCGGTCTTAGTCAGCTCGATGCTCATGTCGCCGCGGCGCACGTCGCGCGTGGCCGGATCGAGGCGAAGGTTGCCAACGACGAGAACCTCCGATGTCTCGCCGTCGTTCGTGCGACGCAGCAACGCGCGCAGCCGCGCGAGGAGCTCTTCGAGCGCAAAGGGCTTGACGAGATAGTCGTCGGCGCCGGCGTCGAGTCCGGCAACGCGATCGGGCACGCGGTGCCGAGCCGTAAGAATGAGCACGGGCGTGCGGTCGCCTTGTGCCCGCAACTCGCGACAGACCTGCAGGCCGTCCTTCCGCGGCATGGTCACGTCGAGCACGATTGCGTCGGGAGCCTCGTGGCCCGCCGCCGCGATGGCCTCGACGCCGTCGGACGCCGACGCGACCTCGTAGCCCTCGAACATGAGGGCGCGCTCGATCGAGTCGCGCACGGCACGGTCGTCCTCGACGACGAGGACGCGCGCTCTCGGCGCCAGCATGCGTGCGTTCGCGTGCCCCACGTCCCGACGCTAGTCACGGCGTGTTAACGCGGCGTGAGAATCTCCCACTGGTTTCTTAGGTTCCCTTCAGGTTCGGCTCATGCGCTCCTCACACGCGTGGACGACCGTGTTCGGGAGTCCATCCACAAGGAGGAGCCATGAAGGCGCTGCGTTTCGTTCCGGTGGTGCTCGCGTTCGCGCTCGCCGCGGCCGGCTGCGCCGGCCGCGGCGAAGCAACGGATGACCAGGCCTCGGGCAAAGACGGCGAGGAAGCCATGCTCGCGTTCGCGGAGTGCATGCGCGAGCACGGCATCGACGTGCCCGATCCCGAAATCGGGGGCGGCGGCGAACGGCGACCCGGACTCCGCATCGTGGGACCGCGCAACGGCGGCACCAAAGCCGACCGCGACAAGCTCGACGCCGCCCACGACGCATGCGAGAAGCACCTCGAGGGAGTGGTACAGAACATCACGCCCGAGGAGCGCGAAGAGATGCAGGACAGGATGGTCCGTTTTGCGGCGTGCATGCGCGAGCACGGCATCGACATGCCCGACCCGGAGTTCTCGGGTGACGGCCATGGCTTCCGGCAGCGCCTCGGCGACAACGGCTTCGACCCGGACGACCCCGACTTCCAGAAGGCCGACGAAGCGTGCCGCGACGAAGTCTTCGACGGGAAGGGCGGCGGTCCCGGCATGATCAGGTTCGGCGGCCCGGCCCGGCAGTCGGGCTGATGGCGATCCCGCTGCGCAGACGACGCGAAGCACTGCCGGCGGGAGCGGAACCGCCGCGCCGGCGCCGCCGGAGGATCACGCGGCCGGGCAAGCGATTCGCGGCCGTGTTCTCCGCGCTCGTGGTGGGGGCGGTGGCCGCCGCGGCGCTTGTGGCCGGCGGCGGCGCCGAGCCGAAGGCGTCGACCAACTCGTCGATGGAGTTCGCCACCGTGCGGCGCACCGACCTCGTGTCCGTGCGCACGTTCGACGGCGAGGTCGCGGCGCAGGACGGCCCCACCATCGGTGGCCGCCTCAACGGGACGATCACCTGGCTCCCCGAAGAAGGGACGACGGTAGAGCGCGGCAAACCGCTGTACGCCGTCGACGGGCTCCCCATTCTTCTTTTCTACGGATCGACACCTGCCTTCCGCGACTTCGGCGGCACGATCTCCGGCAACGACGTGAAGCAGCTCGAGGAGAACCTCGACGCGCTCGGCTTCGACCCGGGTGAGGTCGACACGACGTTCACGTCGACGACCGAATCGGCCGTCAAGGCATGGCAGGACTCGCTCGACCTTCCACAAAACGGCGTCGTGCAGCTCGGGCGCATCGTGTTCGCGCCCGGCGCGCTCACGATCGCCGAGCACCTCAAGACAGCGGGTGCCCAGGTGCACGACGGCGACGAGGTCTTGTCGACGACGTCGTCGCAGCGTGTGGTCAACGTCACGCTCGAGGACGCCGAAGACCTCAAGGCCGGTGACCAGGTGTCGATCGTCGGATCGGGAGCCGAGCGCGTGCCGGCGAAGGTGGCGTCCGTGGACACGCCGAGCAGCGGCGGGCTGGGCGGCGAGGAGTCCTCACCCACCGCGACCGTCGTGCCGGACGACCCGAACGCATTGGGCGATCTCGAGGACGGCGCCGACGTCGACGTCGAGCTCGTCGAGGACGAGCGCAAGAACGTGCTCGTCGTTCCCGTGACGGCTTTGCTCGCCCGGCAGAGCGGCGGCTACGCCGTCGAGGTGAGACGCGGGAGCGGCACGAGCGTCGTCACCGTCGAGCCCGGCCTGTACGCCGACGACCTCGTCGAGGTGTCGGGCGACATCCGCGAGGGCGACGAGGTCGTCGTGCCGTGACGGTCGCAGCGCCGGTTCGCACGGCTACGGTCCTGCGCCTGCGCGGGGCCACAAAGGAATATCCCGGCCCGGTGCACGCGTTGCGCGGCATCGACCTCGACGTGCACGCGGGAGAGCTCGTCGCCGTCGTCGGACCGTCCGGATCGGGAAAGTCGACGCTCCTACACATCGCCGGCACGCTCGATCGCCCGACCACGGGCGAGGTGCACGTCGCCGGTCACAATGTCGCGACGCTGCGGGACGGCGAGCTCTCGGCCTTGCGCGCGCGGCACATCGGGTTCGTGTTCCAGCAGTTCTTTCTCATCGAGGCCGAGTCGGCGCTGGACAACGTGGCCGACGGCTTGCTCTACCGGGGTCTCACGCTCGAGCGCCGGCGCGAGCTTGCTCGCGCGGCGCTCGAGCGTGTGGGTCTGGCCGACCGCGTCGGGCATCGAGCGTCCAAGCTCTCGGGCGGCGAGCGCCAGCGCGTCGCGGTGGCGCGCGCGCTCGTCGGCGAGCCTGCATACGTGCTCGCCGACGAGCCCACGGGCAACCTCGACACGGCGTCCAGCGACGCAATCGTCGAGCTCCTGGAGGAGCTCAACGATTCCGGCACGACGATCATCGTGATCACGCACAATCCGGACGTGGCCGCGCGCTTCCCACGCCGCGTCGGCATCCGCGACGGTTTCATCGAGTACGACCAGTCGTGAAGGCCGACCTTGCCCCGAGCCGTCTCACGTGGCGCGACGTCGTCCGGGTGGCCTCGATCGGCCTGCGCACGCGCAAGCTTCGCGCGGCCTTGTCCGCCGTCGGCATCACGATCGGCATCGCGTCGCTGGTGGCCGTGCTCGGCTTGTCGGAGTCGTCACGCTCGGCCCTCCTCGCGCAACTCGACCGGCTCGGCACGAACCTCATCCAGGTGCAAGCCGGCCAGGGCATCGGGCTGGGCTCCGGAGAGCTCCCGGGCACGGCCAAGGCGATGGTCGGACGCATCGACGGCGTCGATGCCGTGTCGGCCGTGTCCAATCTCGACGCCAACGTCTACCGGAACGATTACGTACCGACGACACGCTCGGGCGGCATCACCGTCAAGGCCGCCGACACCGATTTATTACGGACGCTGCAGGGCACCCTCGCGCACGGAACATTTCTCGACACGGCGACATCGCGCTATCCCGTCACCGTCCTCGGCGCCGTCGCCGCCGAACGCCTCGGCATTCGCGATCTGCGCAGCCGGCCGAAGGTATGGCTCGGCGGACGGTGGTTCACGGTCGCCGGCATCCTCGAGCCGCTCGCGTTGTCGGGGAGCATCGATCGAACGGCGCTCATCGGTTACGAAGCGGCGTCGACGTACATGAAACAGGATCCGGCCCCATCGATCCTCTACGTCCGGACCGCGCCGGCGAAGGTCGACGCCGTGCTCGGTCTCATTCCCGCCACGACGAATCCCGAGAACCCGGACGAGGTCGAGGCGAGCCGGCCGTCCGACGCATTGGAAGCGCGCAACGCCGCCGACAACGCGTTCACATCGCTCTTCCTCGGTCTCGGCGCCGTCGCGCTGCTCGTCGGCGGCGTCGGCATCGCGAACGTCATGGTCATATCGGTCCTGGAACGGCGATCGGAGATCGGCCTGCGCCGCGCGCTCGGCGCGACGCGCCGTCACGTCGGGTTGCAGTTTCTCGGCGAAGCGCTCCTGCTGGCCGCGATCGGCGGCAGTGCCGGCGTGGCTCTCGGCTCCGGAGCGACGGCGGCGTACGCCGGCTACCGGGGCTGGGGCGTGCTCATCCCACCCGTTGCGCTGGGCGGAGGGATCGTCGCTGCGCTCGTCATCGGCGCAGTCGCCGGGCTCTACCCGGCGGCCCGCGCGTCGCGACTGTCACCGACCGAAGCCCTTCGGACGGCCTAGGCCTCCTCGATCCGCACTTCCTCTAACACGACGTCGTCGTTCGGGCGGTCCGAGTGATCCGTCGCGACCTTTGAGATCGCATCGGCCACGTCCTGGCCCTCGACGACCTCTCCGAAGATCGTGTGCTTGCCGGTCAGGTGCGGCGTCGCGGCCACGGTGATGAAGAACTGCGATCCGTTGGTCCCCGGCCCGGCATTCGCCATAGCGAGGTACCCGGCCCGGTCGAAACGCGGGCCCGCGTCCACTTCGTCGCCGAACTTGTAGCCAGGCCCGCCGCGGCCGGTGCCTGTGGGGTCGCCGCCCTGGATCATGAAGTTCGGGATGACGCGGTGAAAGATCGTCCCGGCGTAGAGCGACTCGCCCTGCTTCTTCGCTCCGGACTGCGGATCGGTCCACTCTTTCGTGCCGGTCGCGAGGCCGACGAAGTTCGCGACGGTCTGCGGTGCCGTGTCGTTCAGCAAACGGACGCGTATATCACCTTTGTTGGTCACCAGCGTTGCGTAGGAAGCCACGACGTGTCCTTTCTCTCGTTGACGACCCCCAATAATGCATCGATGCCGTTCGAGCTGCGCTGGGACGACCCGGCCGACGCGACGTACGTGTGGAACCGCTACATGGGCGGGCCGGTCACGCGTTTCTACGAGGACGCCGTGGCCGCGATGTACGTGGCCAAGCGCCGCTGTTATGAGGAGACGGGCGTCCCGAACTCGCGCGGACACCTCTTCCGGGTCATCGACGGCTGGGTCTTCAATCGAGAGCCGGGCGATCTCACCGGAGCGGACGAGCGCGCCGAAAGGTTCCGGAATGACGCTATGGCCGTCGAGGGCGACTACTACGAAGTGGTGCTTCGCCCCGAAGTCGTCGCGCTCGTCGAACGGCTGCGCAAGCATCCGAAACCGACGGCTCCCTATCCGGAGCTGATCACACACCTCGAGGAGTGCGTCCAAGCGCACGCGCGCGTCATGGGCGACCTGCACTGGCGCATGACGTTCTCCTGGGAACGGCTCGACTGGCCGGCCACGTTCCACGAGCTCACCGGGGAGCCCGCCGGACAGGCATCGGTTCTTCTGAGCGGCGCGCGAACGGAGCTCTCGAAGGTCATCAAGCGTCTGTGCGCGCTCGCGGAGATCGCGCAATCGGATGAAGCCCTGCGGCACGCAGTCGAGACGCGCGACGTGCGTAAGCTCCGCGGCCATCCCGACAACGCAACCTTCCGGAAGTTCCGAACGTCCTTCCGCACGCTCCTGCGCCGCTACGGGCAGCGCACCGGTCAAGGCTGGGGCTCGGCGGCTCCCATGGGCGCGCCGACGTGGAACATGCGCCCGGACATCCCGCTCGGCATGATCGCGACGTACGCACGCTCGGACCTCTCGGCTTTCAAGACACGCGAGAAGGCGGCGGCCGACGAGCGTCAGCGGCTCCTTCAGCGCGTTCAGCGATCGATGCGCAACGATCCCGAGCGCCGGAGCCGTTTCGAGCGGGCACGGCGTCGAGCCATCCGTACCGCGCACGTCATGGAGGACCACAACCACTGGATGGACCAATGCTCGGCCGGCATCATGCGTGAAGCGCTCGATGTGGTCGGCAAGCGGCTCGTGCTCGACGGCCGCATCGACTCGGCCGACGACGCGATGCACGTGTCGCTCGACGAGCTGCGCACGCCTCCGGACGACCTGCGCACAAGAATCTCCGATCGCGCAAGACGGTTCGCCGAACAGGAGACGTTCGATCCGCCGAAGAAGATCGGTAGCGGCGACGCACCCAAGCAGCCCTCACTCGAGGACGAGGGCCAGGGCCTCGACGGCAGCCTCCTGCGAGGCGTCGCCGCTTCGGCCGGCCGCTACACCGGACGCGCGCGTGTCTGGCCGAAGATCGTCGACACACCTGAGGTCGACGACGGCGACATCCTGGTCGCGCCGGACGCCGGGCCCGCCTGGACGCCCGTCTTCGCCGTCCTCGGCGCCCTCGTGCTCGACCGCGGCGCGAGCTTCCAGCACGCGGCGGTCGTCGCGCGCGAATACGGGATCCCGGCCGTCCTCGGCACCCAGGAAGCGACAACCGCAATCCGAGACGGCCAAACGATCACGGTGGACGGGAACACCGGCGTCGTCGAGCTCGCTTAGAGCTGCGCGACGAGCTTGCGGGGCGCGATCATCCGGTAGCTGTCGGTCACGAGCTGCTCGACCTCATCCCAGTCGAGGTACTCGAGATCCAGGCGCAGTCCGATCCATCCCTTGGCGCCGAGGTACGCCGGCACGTGAAACCGCTCCGGATCGGAACGAACGATCTCGTCGCGCATACCGGGCGGCGCCTTGCAGTTCAGCGCGACCATCTTGTCGCCGTGATGATCGTCGAGGTAGTACGCGACGGTTCTTCCGCGTACGTGGAACTTGATGTGTTGCCCTTGCTCTGAGGCGACGACCTCCGGCAGCCCCTGGCAGATGTCCACGAGATGCGCGCGCCGAGAGTGCTTTGACGTCGCGTCGGCCACTACACCGGAATCGGAAAGATCGAGGCGAAGGACGACGACGACTCGATTACGCGCTCCCGGTCGTCCAAGCTCATCGGCTCGTACCGATCTGCTGCGTCCAGCGCCAAGCGCAGCACGCGTAGATCGCCGGGCGTGCAGATCCCGTGCACACTGGGCACCGAAAGCGTGAACGAGACGCCGCGCGCGACGCCGTCCGGCTCGTCGAAGGGCTCGTACCACGTCGTCGCGAAGCGCTCCCCGTCGGGCCACGGCTGCCGCGCGACCGACTTGATCGCCATGACGCCGACGTCGCGTTCGGCACACAGCTCGAGCAGCGCCTCGGCGTCGCGCCGGTAGTCCGGATCCGACCACATGCGCGCGTTCACCGGGAACATCACCGTGTCGAGGTCCCAGCGGCGCAGAGCTTCGAGGTGCGCGGCCGGAGCGCCGTCGTTGTGACCGGTGATGCCGGCGAAGCGAACGATGCCTTCGTCGCGCGCGCGCAAGATCTCCTCGGCCGCTTGGACACGTTCTTCGAGCACGTCGAGATCGGTCACCGCGTGCAGCTGGTACAGGTCGAAGCGATCTGTGTGCAGCTTCCGAAGCGACTCCTCGAGCTGCGCGCGCACGCCCTCCGGATTGCGACGCGTCGTCTTGCAGGCAACGAACAAGTCGTCACGGACTGCCGGGATCAGCGGGCCGATGAGATCTTCGGCGGCCCCGTAGCGCGGGGCAATGTCGAGGTGATTGACGCCGCGGCTCAGCGCATCGGCGAACCCGACCTCCGCGTCTTCGGCCGTGCATTGCGCGAAGGCCGCACCGCCCAGGATCGCGACGGTCGATGAATGTTCGGTTCGCCCCAGTCGCCGCCGCTCCACGACTGCATGTTACGCCGCTCTTTGGTGCGGGTACCCGACAATAGTTGCGAGACGCGAGGTATCTCCATGCAAACAACGGCGAAGCTTTGCGTTGCGTTGGGGGTCATCGCCGCCGCCATCGGGCGCTTGGCCGTGGATGCGACGGCGGCCAACATGGACGTGGAGGCCGAGACCTTCAGTCTGCCGAGCAATTCCGGGCAGGTCTATGCGGACTCGGCCGCCAGCGGGGGCCAGGCCCTGCTGATCTGGAGCAACGCGACGGCCTCCAAGCAGGTGTCGACGCCGTCCTTCACGCAGCTCCAGGTTCGAGCGCGCGGCGATCAGTGCAAAGGCGCACCCAAGATGACCGTCGCGCTCAACGGCGCCGCAGTCATGACGAACAACGTCAAGGCCACATCGTGGACGACCTACTCCGTGACGCTGTCGCGGCCGGCCGGGCCGTACAACGTCGGGCTCTCATTCAGTAATGACCACGTATCCGGCGGCTGTGACCGCAACCTGCGCGTGGACAAAGTGACCTTCGTCAACTCGTCGACGTCCACACCGTCGCCCACCGTGACGCCGACACCGGCACCCACCCAGGCGCCGCCTCCGCCGCAGAGCTCCACGATGTACGTCGATCCCAATTCAAACGCCAAGCAGCAGGCCGACGCCTGGCGCTCGTCGCGTCCGGACGACGCGGCCCAGATGGACAAGATCGCCGGCCAGCCGCAAGCCTTCTGGTTCGGCGATTGGAGCGGTGACGTGCGCGCGTCCGTCAACAACGTGATGACGGCCGCCAACGGCAAGCTCGTGACGCTCGTGGCGTACAACATCCCGCAGCGCGACTGCGGCGGCTTCTCCGGCGGGGGCACGACGGCCGATGGGTACCGCTCGTGGATCCGTGCGTTCGCGGACGGCATCGGCTCCCGCCAGGCGATCGTCGTCATCGAGCCGGACGCGCTCGCGAACATGACGTGCCTGAGCGAAGCCGATCAGTCGACGCGTCTCAGCCTCCTGAGCGATGCGGTCAGCGTGCTGAAGAGCAAGCCGGCAACGTCCGCGTACCTCGATGCGGGCCACTCGGCTTGGCTGACACCCTCAGAGGCCGCGCGGCGGCTGAACATGGCCAACGTCTCGCAGGCCAACGGATTCTCGCTAAACGTCTCGAACTTCCGGACGACGTCCGAATCGGTGAACTATGGCAACCAGGTCTCCGCGCAGACGGGCGGCAAGCACTTCATCGTCGACACGAGCCGCAACGGGCTCGGCCCGACTTCGGACAATCAGTGGTGCAACCCTCCGGGACGTGCGCTGGGCGATCGTCCGACGCTGACGACCGGACAGCCGCTCGCCGACGCATATCTCTGGGTCAAACGACCGGGTGAGTCCGACGGCCAGTGCAACGGCGGTCCGCCGGCCGGTCAGTGGTGGGCCGACTACGCGCTCGGCCTCGCGCAGCGCGCCGCGTACTAACGCGACTTCTTGGCTTCGCGGCGGCGGCCGGCTTGGTCGAGGATCCGCTTGCGCAACCGGATCGATGATGGTGTGAGCTCGACGAGCTCGTCGGCCGACACGAACTCAAGCGCTTGCTCGAGCGACATGATTAGCGGCGGCACGAGCTTGATCGCTTCGTCGGCTCCCGCCGCGCGGATGTTCGTCTTCTGCTTCTCCTTCGTCGGGTTGACGTCCATGTCCTCGGACTTGGCGTTCTCCCCGACGATCATGCCGGCGTAGACCTCAACGCCCGGGCCCACGAAAAGCTCGCCGCGCGCCTGGAGGCCGTCCAACGCGTAGGACGTCGTCACGCCGGCCCGGTCGGCGATGAGCACGCCGGTGAGCCGGTGACGGATCTCTCCGGCCCACGGCTCGTAGGACGCGAAGACGTGGTGCAGGATGGCGGTCCCTTTGGTGTCGGTGAGCAACTGCGAGCGGAAGCCGAGCAGTCCGCGCGCGGGCACCTTGAACTCCAAGCGCACCCAGCCGGTCTGGTGATTGGTGAGCGTCACCATCCGCCCCTTGCGCAGCGAAAGCTGCTCGGTAACGACCCCGATGAACTCCTCGGGAACATCGATCGTCACGTCCTCGAAGGGCTCGTAGGTCTTGCCGTCGCGCTCCTGCGTGATGACCTCCGGCTTGGACACCTGGAGCTCGTAGCCTTCGCGGCGCATCTGTTCGATGAGGACGGCCAGCTGCAGCTCGCCGCGCCCCTGCACCTCGAAAGTGTCCGGCGACGACCCGGGCAGTACGCGAATGGAGACGTTGCCGAGCGTCTCGCGCTCCAACCGATCGGAGAGATGACGCGACGTCAGGAATTTACCCTCGCGTCCCGCCATCGGCGACGTACTGACCCCGAACTCCATGTGCAGACTCGGCTGGTCGACACGCAGCGCCTGCAGCGGACGCGGGTCGTTCGGGTCGGCGATCGTCTCACCGACGAGCACATCGCCGAGTCCGGCGACCGCGACGATGTCGCCCGCCTCAGCTTCGGCTGCGGGCGCCCATCCGAGCCCCGACGCAACCAACAGCTTCGTGACACGCATGGGCGGATTCGGCTCTCCCTCACCGAGCACGACGACGTTCGCGCCGTCTTTCAGAGAGCCGTTGTAGATGCGTCCGATCGCGAGCCGCCCGACGTACGGATCGGCATCGAGGTTGGACACGATCATCTGCAGCGGCACGGATGGGTCGTAGGTCGGCGGCGGAACGGTGTTCAAGATGAGGTCGAACAACGGAGCCAAGCCGTCGGTGAGCTTGTCCGGCGACGGTCCGGCCCGGCCCTCGCGCGCGTTTGCGTACACGACGGGAAAGTCGATCTGCGCCTCGGTCGCGTCGAGATCGAAGAAGAGCTCGTAGACGGCCTCGAGCACTTCGTCCGGACGGGCGTCCTTTCGATCGACCTTGTTCAGGCACACGACGATCGGCAGCCCGAGATGCAGCGCCTTGTGCAGCACGTAGCGCGTCTGCGGCAACGGCCCTTCCGACGCGTCGACCAACAGGAGTGCGCCGTCCACGACGTGCAACGAACGCTCGACCTCGCCGCCGAAGTCGGCATGTCCCGGTGTATCGACGATGTTGATGCGCACGTCGTTGTAGGAAACGGATCCGACTTTCGCGAGAATCGTGATGCCTTTCTCGCGCTCGAGGTCCATCGAGTCCATGACGCGGTCGACGACCTTCTCGTGCGCCGGGAACGTTCCGGTTTGGCGCAACATCGCGTCCACCAGCGTCGTCTTCCCGTGATCGACGTGTGCGATGATGGCGATATTGCGCAGCTGTTCACGTTTGTTCACAACGCGAGAAAGCCTATCCGGGCCGCCCCTTTCGCTCGTGCCCGACTTGGTGTAGGGTGCGGGTTCCCTCGGTTTAGGAGTCCGTCGATGCTGCATACACCCTCAACCGGTGGCCCGGGTGCTTAGGGCCGCCGAGGACACGTCTGGCGAGGATCTCGTACGCGTCTATCTGCGGGAGATCGGCCGCCACAAGCTGCTGGCCGCAGACGAAGAGATCGAGGTCGCGAAGGCGATCGAAGCAGGTACAGCTGCAGCGAAACGGTTGCAAGGCGCCAACGGATCGTTGTCGGCACGGACGCGCGATCACCTCGCCGTCCAGGTCGAGGAAGGTGAACGCGCGCGGCGCCGGTTCATCGAGGCGAACCTCCGTCTGGTCGTCTCGATCGCGCGCCGCTACCAGGGCTTTGGTCTGCCGCTGCTGGATCTCATCCAGGACGGCAACCTCGGGCTGCTGCGCGCCGTCGAGAAGTACGACTGGCGCCGCGGCTTCAAGTTCTCGACCTACGCGACGTGGTGGGTGCGCCAAGGCATCTCGCGCGGCCTGGCCGACCGGGCCCGGACGATCCGCCTGCCGGTGCACATCGCCGAGATCGTCAATCGGCTGCGGCGAACGGAAGCCGATCTGTCGTCCAACCTCGGACGCGAGCCGACCGACCAGGAGCTCGCGGACGCGCTCGGCCTCGAGCTCGAGCAGCTGCGGTCTTACCGAACGACGGCTCTCGACACGGTGTCGCTGTCGACGCCGCTCGGCGAGGACGGCGACGCCGAGCTGCACGACTTCCTGCCCGACGAGCTGTGCGACCAGCCGCTGGAGGAAGCGGTGCGCGTGCGCGCGGCGGACGAGCTGCGCGACATCCTCGACTCGTTGAGCCAGCGCGAGAAGCGCATCCTCGAGCTGCGCTTCGGTCTGGAGGACGGCCGCGAGCGCACGCTCGAACAGGTGGGCAAGGAGTTCAACCTCACGCGCGAGCGCATTCGCCAGATCGAGGCGCGTGCGATCGCGAAGCTGCGTCACCCCGCCCGGCGCGGCGATCTCGAAGGGCTGATGGATTAGTTAGCCTGCCTGTCGTGCGCAAAGCCGTTCGGATCGTCCTTGCCGCGTGTGTTTTAGCGCTGATCGCCGGCCAAGGCATCGCGACGGCGGGGAGTCCGAAAACGCCCAAGGAGCCGCGCAAGCCGGGAGAGACGAGGCCGCCCAGTGCGACGGTGGCGCCGACACCTCAGCCGCCGGCGGCTCCGCAACGGCCTACCGCTCCCGTGACGCCGGCGCCGTCACCGACGGCCGCAGCGACCGCCGTGCCGACGCAGCCTCCGGCCGCCGCGGCAACGCCGCGCGAGTTCACGCCGGCGCCCACGCCGTCGGGAAGCGGCAACGGTCCGTTGATCGGTCTTCTGATCTTGGTGGTCGCAGCGATCGTCGCGTTCTTCGTCTTGCGCGGGATCGCGCGGCGCCGCGACGGCGAGCCGGCGTACGCACCGCCGCCGCCGCCGCCCGTCGATGAGCGAATGGGCGACCTGGCGCCGATGCCGACGGCCGACTCGCCGACGTTCATTCCGTCGGCGCCGACGACCGTCGTGACGCCTCCGATCGAGCCGCCGCCTCCGGCTCCGGTTCAGGAAACGCCCGCGGAAGCTGAGGATGAGATGCAAGTGTGCCCGCACTGCGGACGTTCGGTACCGGCCGGCTTCCGCTTCTGCGACGGCTGCGGGCGCTTGATGAACGCTCCGCCTTCGAGCTGAGGACTGCTTATGGGCACAACGGGCGCGATCGGGCTCGCGATGCTCATCGGCGGCATCGTGTGGACGATCGCGGTAATTCTGTGGTCGCGACGACGAAAGCCCGAAGCGCCCGCGCTCGATCCCGCGTATGCACGACTCGACGACACCTTTGCACAGTTGCGGGCGCCGGGCTCGATCGCGCAACCGGAGGTCGAAGCCGCGGAGGTCGAAGCCGCGGAGCCCGAGCAGCAGTTCGTCCCGTGCCGAAACTGCGGACGCCCCGTGTCCGTCGAGTACCGCTTCTGCGACGGCTGCGGAACGCCGCTTCACAATCAATGAGCGCGCTTATCGATGAGCTGCGGTCGTTTTCGACGCCGTCGATCCTCAACGGAATCGAGACGTTCGACGTCCGTCCGCGCGAGACGGGCTTCATGGACTCGAGCATTCGTTGCATGTTCCCCGAGCTCGGCGTCATGGTCGGCTACGCGGCGACGGCGACCATCCGGTCCAGGGACGTAGGCCCGCCGAGCAAGGACCGCGAGCTGTGGGCGCACGAGTCGTCGCTTCCTTCGCCGCGCATTGTCGTGATCCAAGATCTGGACGACCCGCCGGGCGTTGGATCGTACTGGGGCGAGGTGAACTCGACGATCCACACGGCCTTCGGGGCGATCGGAGTGATTACCAATGGCTGCGTCCGCGATCTCGATGAGATGCGAGCGAAGCCGTTCTTCGCGTTCGCGGGATCGATCGGTGTGTCCCACGCGAACGTGCACGTTGTGGACGTCGGCCTGCCCGTAACGGTTGGGGGCCTAGAGGTGAAGCCGGGCGACCTGCTCCACGGCGATCAGCACGGTGTGGCGTTGATCCCCTTCGAGATCGCGGAGAAGCTCCCCGAAGCGGTCCGCGACGTGGAGCACAAGGAACAAGGAGTGATCAACCTCTTCTCGGCCCCCGACTTCGACGCCTCGAAGTTCATCGGGGACGTCACGCACTAATCGGAAGTCCCCTCCACGGTGATGCTGCGCTCAGCGCTGTTGCCTTTGATGACATCTTGCGTGCGGCGTCGGCCGGGAGGACGATGAACAGGGCCTGGGCAGGAGGACGCCATGAAAGCGACCGATGCAGCCGGTTGGTTGCTCATTAGCTCGGGGATTCTGTGGATATTTCTCAAAACCGTTCTCGACTTCGTAAAGGGACAACCCCAGCAAACACCAGAGGACGGCATCGGAATTACAAGCATCGTCGACAAGGCGCTCGCTGCTGCTCCGGGAATACTCAAGGCTCCGTTCGGCGTCGGCATCATCATGATTCTGATAGGCGCGTTCCTGCTCTTCTTTCCGCGCCATCCAGACATCACTCTGAAGCTCGGCGAGCCAAGCGCTACGGCGACGCCCGCGCCCACGGCTGGCGCAACCGCGCCACCCGCCCCATAGGCCGAGTCGGCAGTCGTTTCCCAGAGCCAAAGCAAGGGAACTAGACTCACTTCTCCACCCGACCGAGCGGGGTGCGCGATGGCTGAACGCGAGTTTCGCTTCGAGCAGAAGATGACCGACGCCGAAGCGATGATGTGGAACGTCGAGCACGATCCACGGCTGTCCTCCAACATCGGCTCGATCATCATCTGCGACCGCCCCCTCGACCCCGACGTCATGCGCAAGCGCATCGCGTCGGCGGTCGCCGACATCCCGCGCATGCGCGAGCGCGTCGCACCGGTGCTCGGCCGCCTCGCACCGCCCGTCTGGATCCCCGATCCCGAGTTCGACCTCGACTTCCACTACCGGCACGTATCGCTGCCGTCGCCGGGCCTCGACACGCAGCTCTACGACCTGTGCACGCGACTTTTGCAAGAGCCGTTCGACCGCACGCGTCCGCTGTGGCTCTTCGTGGTCATCGACGGCCTGCAGGGCGGCCGCGGCGTCCTGTTCTCGAAGATGCACCACACGATCACCGACGGCGAGGGTGCCGTCCGTCTCGCCGAGCACTACATGGATCTCGAGCGCGAGACACCCTCGCCGGCCGACGTCGACCTCACCGAAGTCCTCGACCGCAACAAGCGGCCCGAGGACGGCGACGACTTCGTGGCATCACTCATGCGAACAACCGGCCACACCTTCCGGCGCTTCGTCGGCATCGCGCGACGAACGCTCGGTGAAGTCGCGCTCGCCGCGTCAGACCCGGCCCGGTTGGCCGAGGGGGCACAGAACCTACGCAAGGCGATCACCTCGGCTCAATCGCAGCTCCAAACGTCCGAGCCGAAGGAGTCGAACAACCTCTGGAAGCAGCGTTCGCGGCACCGCCGCTTCGACGTCCTCGAGGTGAGTTTCGAGGACGCCCGCAAAGCCGCCAAGGCCCTCGGCGGCACGATCAACGACTTCTTCGTCACCGGCGCCACGATGGGCGCCGTGAAGTACCACGAGTTCAACGGCGTCGAGGTCGATCACTTCAACGCGACCTTCGTCGTCTCCACACGCGACGACAGCTCGGCCGGCGGGAACTCGTTCACGCCGTCCAAGATCCGCGTGCCCGGCGAGAAGATGGATCCCGCCGACCGATTCGCGGCCGTTCAGAACGTCATGGGCGCACGACGAGGCGAGGTCACCGGCGGCGCCGATCTGATGGGCGCGATCTCGGGTCTCGCGAACCTGCTCCCGACGTCGGTGGTTACCGGCATCGCGCGTTCGCAGGCCGCGTCGGTCGACTTCGCGACGTCCAACGTGCGCGGCGCACCGCTCGAGGTCTACGTCGCCGGCGGCAAGGTGCTCGCGACGTACCCGATGGGCCCGGTCGCGGGCACCGCGTGGAACATCACGATGATGTCCTACGCGGGGACGCTGTTCATGGGCGTCCATTCCGATCCGGCCGCCGTCTCCGATACCGATCTGCTCACTCGCTCGCTCAAAGACGCCTACCGCGAGCTCCTCGCCGCGGGCGGAGTGCTGTGACCCAGGATGCCGCGTCAGCGGCCCCCTCCAACGGACAGCGGCAGTCGCGTACCGTTGCGTTCTTCGACCTCGACCACGGCGTGCTCGTCAAGAGCGCACCGGATCTGCTGTCCCAGCACCTCGTCTCCCCGGGACGCGAAGTGGCCGATCGTCTGCACCGCCTCGCCGACCGGCTCACGGGTCCGCTCACCGCTCCGGTAGCCGGACGCATGCTGGCGCGCTCGCTCAAA
>DASQWC010000116.1:0-9006 GCA_035640475.1 Actinomycetota bacterium
GTCGGCCGGCGAAGAGGTCGAAAACGTCTTCGTCGCGATGCGTGATCGCTGGTTCGAACGCCTGCTCGGACCCGAACGTGACGAGCTGCCGTCGTCCGCGCACATGGGCTACGTGCGCCGGCTGTCCCCGCTCGACACGACCTACACGAAGGAGCGCGCGACGGAGGTGTGCCTCTCGACACTCGCGAGCCTCGGCTTCGCCCTTGCGGGTGACAGCAACATCCGCCTCGACTTGGACGACCGGCCGCAGAAATCGCCGCGCGCCTGCGTCATTGCGTCGGATCCACCGCGCGTGGTGCACCTGATCACGCGGGCGCAGGGAGGACTGCACGACTACCAGGCGTTCATGCACGAGGCCGGGCACGCCCTGCATTACGCGGGCTGCGACCCGAGGCTTCCGTACACGTTCCGGCGGATCGGGCGCGATCACGCGCTGACGGAGATCTACTCGTACATCTGCGAGGCGATCACGCGCGAACCGGCGTGGCATGCGCAACATTTCGGCCTCGACGACGAGACCGCACGCACGAACACAGACGGCACGATCTTCCTCGAAGGGCTTCTGTTCCGCCGCTACACGGCAAAGTTGCAGTTTGAGCTCGGCTTCTGGTCCGACTTCGAAAGAGCCGGACTGACGAGCGACGACTATGCCGAGCGGCTCACGGCGGCGACAGGCATCCGCTATCCGCGCGAAGGTCATCTCGCGGACATGGACCCAGGCTTCTATTCCGCGGACTACCTGCGGGCGTGGATCCGGCACGCGCAGCTACGGGCGCACCTGATCGACGAGATCGGCGAGGACTGGTGGCGGAGCCCGAAGACGGGCGAGGTCCTGCGTGCGCTGTTCGCCGAGGGAACGAAGCCTTCGAGCGAGGACATTGCCGCGCGCCTCGGCTTCGACCCGTACGACACCGCACCGCTCGTCGCCGAGCTCAGCCAGTAACGCTCCGTGCAAGGGGTCGCGTACGACCACTTCTATGCGTACGACGAGCTGACCGAAACGCTGCGGTCTTGGGCCGAAGGCTCCCCGAAGCTGTGTGCACTCGAATCGATCGGCACGTCCTACGAAGGACGCGACATCTGGCTCGTCACGATGACGAATACCGCGACCGGCGACCATCTCGACAAGCCGGGCTTCCTCATCGAGGCCAACATCCACTCGATGGAGTGGACCGGCTGTACAGCCGCGCTCCATCTCATTCATCGGCTGCTCGTCGAGTACGGCAGGAACGAGCTGGTCACGCGCGCGCTCGACACGCGCGTCTTCTACGTCATCCCGCGGCTCAATCCCGACGGCGCCGAGCGAGGACTCGAGGAACGACGGTTCATCCGCTCCAGCGTGCGGCCCTACCCACGTGAACAGCAGGAGGACGGCCTGCGCGTCGAGGACGTCGACGGAGACGGCCGTGTTCTCGACATGCGGATCGAGGACCCGAACGGGGCCTGGCGACCGCATCCCGAGGAGAAGAGCCTGCTCGTGCGGCGCGAGCCGGTCGACGGTCCGGGCGACGGCCCGTTCTACCGCCTGATGGCGGAGGGGCGCATCGAGAACTACGACGGCGTGACCATCAAGGTGCCCCCGCCGCTCGAAGGCCTCGATCTGAACCGCAACTTCCCGGCGGAGTGGGCGCCGGAGCACGAGCAGCGCGGCGCGGGTCCATACCCCACGTCCGAGCCTGAGGTGCGCGCGATGGTGCAGGCGGTTACCGAGCGACCGAACATCATCGGGCACATCGCGTACCACACGTTCAGCGGCGTCCACCTGCGGCCGTATGCGGGCCGTCCCGACGACGACCTGCCGACGCAGGACCTACGTGCCTACCAGATCATCGGTGAGCGCGGCACCGAGCTCACTGGCTATCCGGCGGTCTCCGTCTTCCACGACTTCAAGTACGACCCCAAGCAGACGATCAAGGGCGGTGCGCACGACTGGCTGTACGACCACCTGGGCGTCTTTTCGTGGACGACAGAGTTCTGGAGCCCGCAGCGTCAAGCCGGGCTTTCGGAATACCACTTCACCGACTGGATCCGCGAACATCCAATCGAGGACGATCTCGCGCTCGTCCGCTGGGCGAAGCAGAACTATCCCGACGCCTACGCCGACTGGTACGAGTTCGATCACCCGGAGCTCGGCAAGGTCGAGCTCGGCGGCTGGGACATCGTCAACTACTGGTTCAACGTTCCGTTCGACAGGCTCGAGCAGGAGATCGCACCGCATTTCGACTGGGCGCTCTTCCACCTGCTCGTCTCCCCGCTGCTCGAGATCCGCTCGCTCGGGGTCGAGCGACTGGGCGAGACGTCCTTCCTCGTCCGGCTCGTTCTGCAGAACACCGGCTGGCTGCCGACAAACGTGACCGAAAAGGCGGTCGAGCGGAGCGCCGTGCGCGATGTCGACGTCGAGCTCGATCTTCCTGCGGAGGCTCGACTCGTCGGCGGCGAGCTGCGGAGCGAGGTCGGCCAGCTCAAAGGCCGCGTCGACAAGCGCTCGACGACGTGGTGGGCGAATGACGAGTCGACGAGCGACCTGGCGAAGCTGGAGTGGGTGATCGAGGCTCCGGCTGGAACCGAGATCGGTATCGAAGCGCGGCACCCGCGCGCCGGCACCGTGCGGCGCCGGCTCACCCTCGAATAACACGCGAAGAATGACGGCGCAGCTGGCATTCTCCGCAAAAAGGGCGCCGGCTTGCGCCGGCGCCCTTTCGTGGTCCTTTCGACTGTGGTGCTGCGTTACTCGCTGAACGTGGCGAGGGAGCTCGTCATGCTGTCCACGTTCGTCGACCAGCTGGCTTCCGACCAGCTCGCCGCCGCCCAGCTCGCCGCGTTCCAGCTCGCCTGGGCCCAGCTCGCGGACGCCCAGCTCGCCTGCGCCCACGACGCACCGGACTTGAGATACGCCGCCCAGCTCGCCGCGTCAAAGACGCGACCGCCGTTCACCGTGTCCGCCTGCACGAACTTGTAGAGGCCGACGTTCGGGTTCGGCGGATTGTCGAGCGTCGAAGCAACACCCGCGTCGATCTCGCCGACGCCCGCGGCGTTGCCGCTCACGTTCGGGAGGTAGTTCGCCGCCAGCATGAGCGCGCCCTTGACCTGATCCGGGGTGAACCCGGGATGCCGCGCGAGGATCTGCGCCGCCGCCGCGGAGACAACCGGCGTGGAGAACGACGTGCCGGACATCCAGATGTAGCCGGGCGCGAGGATGCGCTCGGGCACCGTCTTCGCGATCGTGCTGTCCATCGGCGCCGGTGCGGCCATGTACCGGCCAGGGGCCGAGAGGTCCGGCTTGGTGAAGCCATCCATCGTCTTTCCGTACGCCGACCAGCTCGGAAGCGTGTCGTCACTCGGATCGGACGTTCCGTTCTGGTCGAGCGCGCCGACCGTGATCACGAACGGATCGTTGCCGGGTGCGTACGACATCGAGACCGGCCCGCCGTTGCCGTGGTTACCGGCCGCCGCGACAACGACGATGCCGTTCAGCCAGAGCGCCTCGACCGCGCGGTCGAGCGGATCGAACCGGATGCTCGTGTCGGTCGCGCCGGCCAGCGAGAAGTTGGCGACGCGGATGTTGTACTCCTTCGCGTGCGCCAGCACCCAGTCGGCTGCCGCGACAACGTCGCTCGTCCTCGACTGACCGTCGCCGTTCGCTGTTCGGATCGAGACGATCGGCGCGTTGGGCGCTCCGCCCGGGTAGGCGCCGGAACCGGCAGCGACGCCTGCAACCATCGTCCCGTGTCCTTCGCCGTCGCCGGACGCGTCGGTGCAGAGTGAGCAGATCGCCACGCTCGCGACGAGACGGCTGCCGAAATCGTCGCGGGCCTGGACGCCCGAGTCGATGATCGCGATCGCCGGCGCCTGCGGAGCAGGTCCGGTGATCTCGCCGGTCGCGGGATCGAACGAGTTCTGCAGGATCGACATGTCCGTCGAGTCCTGCCACATGGTCGAGTCCTGGTACCCCATCGCGCGAACGGTGACGTTCCGCGTGATCGCGGCCACATGCGAGTTCGTGGCGAGCTTGAGGAGGTCCTTACCGCTGATCGACGCCTGGACGCCGTTCAGGGACAGGAACTTCCGCTTCAGCTTCCCGTTCTCGTTCGTGACCTCCTTGCCGGTGTCGGACACCGTGCGATCTCGCGTGCCCTGCACGATCACGTCGAACTCCTTGAGCGGGTTCGCCGCCGCCGCCGCGAGCAGGTTGTCGGGGACAACCGCCGACCCGCTGCCGGGACCCGAATTGATCGAGGACGCGCTCCCTGCAACGGGGACGACAAGCATCGCGGCCAGCGCGAGCATGATCATTCCGCGCTTTCCGCTCCCCCAGAGAGCATTCGAGCGAGACTCACCTCGCCGTCCCCAGAGCGCGTTCGCTCGAACGCCTCTACGAATAGATCCGTCCTGCCGCATTACAAAACTCCTTCCATCCCGCGGAGTGGCCGCGGGCCGCAGTCGAAAGGCCAAATCGCCAGACCGCAACCTAGGAGCGCGTTCGAACAGCGACCTCCCCCGTTCGCGGTAGGCGCAGACAGATCCCTCTTTCGAGTGAACGAAGCACTCCGACTGAGGATCGGAAGCGCTCAAGCCTGGGTTTTCCGAGGCCGATGAGTCGTCTGGAGCGCGCGCGTATCTACGCGCGCGTGAAGGCAATCATGATCCTGCGGAAAATCGGCGTCCTCGTCAGCCTCTCGGGCCTGCGGCTTCGTCGCTTCAGGCTGCCGTCCGTTCTCGCCGGAGCCGCGATCATCCTGATGACGCTGTTCGCCGGAGCGTCCGGAGCCGGCGTTTCGAATTACCAGGGGACGCTGTACCTGGACGGTGCACCTTCTGCAGTTGCCGGCAGCTTCCAGTTGCTGGCGGCTGCCGGACCGGCCACGCCCGGCACACCCGTCGCGGTGGCCGGGCTGTCGGGAAGCGGCTCGATTCCCGGCGGCTCCGGCATCACCTACCAGTACATCTATGTCGTCTCGAGCGGCGGCGCGCGGACTGCGAGTGCGGCGGCCGTTACGGGTGCGATGCCGGCAAACGGCTCGGCGACGATCACCGCTGTCAACCTGGTGGGATCGGATCTCTATCGCCAGCGCATCGTCAGCGGCCTTCCGGTCAACAACTATTTCCTCGTCAAGGCGAACGTCCCAACGTCGCCGTACGTCGATACGGTGGCCGATCCAGTCCCACTCAGTTCGGCGGCCGCACTGCCCCAAGCCGACGCGCGCGTTCAGACGGCCGCGAGCTGCGCGACCGTGAACGCCTGCGGGTACGTCGAGTTCGCGCCGGGCGTGGGATACACGAGCTCGATCCCGGTCGGCCCTGTCACGTCTACCCCCTCGATCCCGTCGACCTGCAAGGGCTGGACGGTGGACGCCACGGGAGGCGTGAGCTTCAGCGCAGGTACGTGGTCATTCCAGGTCCGGGTCAAGGCGAATACGGGTGCAAACGGCACCGCCTTTCTGACGGTCGGGATGTGGAAGGTCAACGACGCCGGCGCCCCGGTTTCCGGCGGGACGCTGATCGATCCGACTCAGTTGTCCTCCGACGGATCGCAGAACTTGATCGTCGCCGGAACGACGCAGACGATCACGTACACGACGCCGTCGAACGTGCCGGCCTTCACGCTCGCCTCGAACGAGCATCTTTGCGTGCAGTTCTGGCGGCACCAGACGGCACCATCGAGCAGCGGTGCGTCTCAGCGGACGCTGTCGCTTCTCGCGTATGACCCGTTGAACGCGATCACCGTTCATCCGGCGCCGAATGCGACTCCTGCCGCGACCCTCGCGTCGCCAGCCGACGGGTTGCACACCACCTCCATCCCGACGCTCGGCGCGACGTATTCGGACGCGGAACCCGACGCCGGGAACATCACCATCCGGCTCTGCTCCGATTCCGGCTGCGGGACGCCGCTTCAGAACTCGGGGGCGATGGCGGCCACGAACGGCGCGACGCTCACGTGGACGCCGAGCGGCCCGCTCACGGACGGCACGTATTACTGGCAGGCCCAGGCGCAGGATGCCGTCGGGGCTTCGGCGTGGAGCTCGTCGCGCAGCTTCGTCGTCGATAACGCCGCGCCCACGACGACGATTAACTCGAGCCCGCCCCTGAACTCGAACGCCGCAAGCGGCAGCTTCTCGTTCAGCGCGAACGAGGCCGTGACCGGCTTCCAGTGCCGAGTCGACGGTGCCTCGTTCGCGTCCTGCACGAGCCCGTACGCGTACGGTCCGCTCGCCGACGGACCGCACAGCTTCGACGTCAAGGCGACTGCCGACCTTGCCGGCAATCCAGGTACGACCACGAGCTATGGCTGGACGATCGACACCGTCGCGCCTGACACGGCGATCACCTCCAGCCCGGCCGCGTTGTCGAACTCTGCGAGTCCGAGCTTCGGGCTCTCCGCCACGCAGTCCGGCTCGACGTTCCAATGCAGCCTCGACGGTGCTGCCTTTGCCGCCTGCGGAAATCCGGCCACGTACTCCGGGCTCGCCGACGGCGCGCACACCTTCCAGGCACGTGCCGTCGATCCGGCCGGGAACCAGGATCCGAGTCCGGCCTCGTATGCCTGGACGATCGACGCCACGCCGCCCAACACCTCAATCGGGCCGAGCGCTCCCGCGTCACTGACGACCGCGACCGGCGCGACCTTCGACTTCTCCTCGAGCGAGCCCGGCTCCACCTTCCAGTGCTCCCTCGACGGCGCCGCGTTCGCGGCTTGCTCCAGTCCCAAGACGTACTCGGCCCTCGCGGACGGCAGCCACACGTTCCAGGTGCGCGCGACCGACATGGCGGCGAACACGGACCCGACACCCGCGTCCTACACGTGGACCATCGACACGACCCCGCCGGTGACCTCCATCGGCCCGACGACTCCGCCCGCGAATACCTCGTCGGCCGGCGCTGCGTTCGATCTCGCCTCGAACGAAGCCGGCTCGACGTTCGAGTGCCGCCTCGACGGGGCGTCGTTCGCCTCGTGCACAACGCCGGCCTCCTACACCGGTCTTGGCGACGGCACGCACACATTCGACGTACGGGCGACCGATGCAGCCGGGAACGTCGACACGAGCCCCGCCTCGTACACCTGGAGGATCGACAACGTCGCGCCGTCGACGGCCCCCGTTGCACCGGCCGATACGCTCGCAACCAATACGCTGCCGCAGCTCCGCGCAAGCTTCGACGACGCAAGCGCCGGCGGCGATACGGGGACGGTTCAATTCCAGCTCTGCTCAAGCTCCGCGCCCGCGGGCACCGCCTGCGCGCCGCTTGTCCAGTCAGTCACGTCGAGCGCCGTAACGAGCGGTGGCACGGCGGGCGTGACGCCGGCGGCGCTTCCCGACGGCACCTACCACTGGCAGGCGCGCGCGACGGATGCGGCCGGCAACCAGTCGGGTTGGACGGCGACACGCAGCTTCCAGCTCGACACGTCGGTCCCCGCCGTCCCCTCCGACGCGTCACCGGCCGACGGCGCGTGGGTTCGCACGGTGCAATTGAGCGGCACGTTCAGCAAGCCGGCGTTCGCCGGAACCGGGAGCGTCGAATTCCGGATCTGCATGGATGCCCTCTGCCTCACGGTCGTGACGAGCGGCAGCTCCGGCACCCTCGTCAACGGCGGCGTCGCTGGGTGGTCACCGGTCTTCCCGCTTGGAGACGGTCTGTATTACTGGCAGACGCGAGGCGTCGACTCTGTCGGTAACCAGTCGTCCTGGTCGGCGGCGCGTGTCCTGCACGTCGACACGCACGCGCCCGGTCAGCCGCTGAACTTCAACGGAACGGTCGCTACGGATGGGCTGACGCTTCGGTGGGATCCACCGGACGATGTGATCGCGAACTACGTCTTGTTCGTCGACGGTGCTCCCTACAAGAACCTCGGCTCCACCGAGCACGAGGTGAAGATGGGCCCGTTTGCGGCCGACGACACGCGCACGTTCTCCGTCGTCGCCGTCGACCTCGCAGGCAACGTCGGAGCGATGTCATCGGTGCTCGTCGGCGTCCCGGATCTCACTGGGCTGACATGGACGCAGGCTGTGGCGGCGACGAGCGCGCGCGGCCTCGCGTTGCGTCGCAACCAGCCCGTCTTCGCGAGCGTGCCAATGCTCGTCAAGAGCCAGCAGCCGGTCGTCCCGGCCGTGGCCGCGCAGGGCAGCGCCGTTCTGGTCACACTCGCACCCAGAGAGGGAGCGCCGCTCGCGATGCGCGTGAAACCCGGTCGCTTCGTCTGCGCAGGCGGCTCGACGCTCCGGCTCCGCGTCGAGCTGTCGGAGGACGCGCTCGTCCGCAAGCGGCTCCTCAACGCACGCGGCCGCGTCGTGAACCGGGGGACGGTTGGGACGCTGCGCGCCGGGACGACACGCGTGCGGGTCAAGCTGCCCCGAACGCTCCGCGGCGGGGCCTACCGGTTGGTGTTCGATGCCAGCGGCTCGGCCGGACAGGCGCGCGCGCTTGTGCGCGTCAAGGTCGGTCTGCGCGGCTGCCGCGGTCGCTAGGTTCGCTGAAGCTGCGGGGCAAGGATTCGAACCTTGACTACCTGGTCCAGAGCCAGGCGTCCTACCGTTAGACGACCCCGCAACGGAGTCGCATTCTAGCCGGGCTGGCTGCGTTCCTCGCTACGGCGCTCCTCCGCCGACGTTCCCTCTTGCGGCGCTCCGGCCGGACCAGCCATCACGGTGCCGCCCTCCTCGACGACGTCTCGCGGATCGGCGGTGCGGTACTCGTCGCTCTGAACACCGCCGCGCGGATCGCCCTCGCGATCGAGCGCGTGGACGTCGCCCTCCTGCTTGTTCGCGCGATGCTGCTCGCGTCGTCGTCGCCATCGTCCGAGCACGACTCGGGTCTTCCCGCTCGTCGCTACACTGAACCGCTCGCCGGCGCATTCGTCTAGTGGCCTAGGACACCGCCCTCTCACGGCGGCGGCACGGGTTCGAATCCCGTATGCGCCTTCACAGCGCGCCCAGCTACGCGAAACCCGCACGTCGAGGCGGCGCTACGGCGATCAGCCGATCGCGCCGATACAGCTCGATAACCATGCATTCG
>DASQWC010000117.1:0-15886 GCA_035640475.1 Actinomycetota bacterium
TGAGTGGGCACACGGTCTGTCGGCGTCGGGCTGGGCGCTTGGACCGATTCCATACAAGGAGACGGCCGTCATGGCCTACGCCCCGTGGGGCTACAAGCGACTGGCCGACAAGCTCATCGACGCAGATGAGCGCATCACGCCGTTGCTGCACGCGTTCATATCGGGGGTCATCCGGTCGTCAGACGCGATCGAAGCGGTGGTCGTCGCGACGAAGAGAGGTCCGCGTGCAGTGCGCGGGCGAGTGTTCGTGGACGCCACTGGTGACGCCGACGTCGTCTTTCACGCCGGGTGCCCATGGGAGATGGGGGAGCCGGGCCGCGTCCAGTACCCGTCGATGCAGTTCTACATGCAGAACGTCGACCTCCCCAAGGCGATGGAGGCCGGGCTCGGCATCCTCGGCGACAAGATTCAGGACGCGATCGCCGACGGCACCTATGCGCTCACGAGGGCCGGTGGCGCGGTAATCCCGACGATGCGCGAAGGCGAGGTCGTCGGCGCGATGACGCGAGTCTCCAACCCGGACGGCGGCCCTCCGGACGCCACCGACGTCGTCGCGCTGACGGAGGCGGAGATCACGGGCCGGGCCATCGCCGAGGAGGCTGCGCGGTTCCTCGTCGGCGAGATGCCGGGTTTCGCATCGGCCTTTCTGCAGGACACGGCGGTCACGCTCGGTGTTCGCGAGACGCGACACGCTCTCGGCGAGCACGTCGTAACGTTCGATGAAGCCCTCGCGTGCACGAAGCATCCGGACGGCGTCGCGGCGAGCGCTTGGCCGTTCGAGTTCCACACCGACGCATCGCAGACGCGGTGGGAGTTCCTTCCCGCCGGCGACTGGTTCGAGATCCCGCTGCGAAGCCTGATCGTGCGCGACTCGGCGAATCTGCTCGCCGCCGGACGATGCGTATCGGCGACGCACGAAGCACTCGCGTCGTCCCGGGTGACCGGTGTGTGCATGGCGATCGGCGAGGCTGCCGGCATCGTTGCGGCGACGAGTGTGGCTGAGGACCGAACACCGCGCGAGGTCGACGGCGAGAAGGTTCGCGCAGACCTCGTTTCGCGCGGCGTGCTGCCGTCCCGATGACAAACCTGTCGAGCATTCTGGACACGACCGCCGAGCGGATGCCCGAGGCCGCCGCGATCGTCTTCGAGGGAACGACGACGTCCTACGCGTCCCTCGCGCGCTCCGCGCACGGCGTCGCCGCGGACCTGGCGGCAAAGGGCGTCTCGAAGGGCGATCGCGTGGCGGTGTGGCTCCCGAACCACCCGGCCTTCGCGTCGGTGATGTACGGCGTGCTGCGCCTGGGCGCCGTCGTCGTACCGGTGCATGCCGCCCTGACCAAGCCGGAAGCGCGGCATATCCTCGCGGACGCCGGCGTGAAGGCGGTCTTCATGGGCTCGGCGCAGGCAGCGGCCGGCGGCGACGAGCTCGTGGGCGAGCTCGGGTTGCACGGTGTCGTCGTGAAGGACGCATTCGACACGGCAACGGACGAGGCACCGATGACGGCCGAGGTGGACGATTCCGATCTCGCGGTCATCGCCTACACATCGGGGACGTCCGGACTCCCGAAGGGGGCGATGCTCACCCACGCGAACCTGAGCGCGAATCTCGACCAGATGAGCCGTACGCCGATCGCGGTCGGGCCCGAGGACGCGGTGCTGTGCGTTCTGCCGCTCTTCCACATCTTCGGTCTCAACGTCGTGCTCAATCTCGCGGTGAAGGTGGGCGCGAAAGTCGTCCTGCACGAGCGCTTCGATCCCCGCGGCTCGATGGATGCCGTCCGTGAGCACGGCATCACCGTCGTCGCCGGCGCGCCGCCGGTGTACGTCGCGTGGCTTTCGGTTCCCGACGCACCCTCCGACGCCTTTGCGAACGTGCGCATCGCCGTGTCGGGAGCCGCGCCGTTGCCGCCGACCGTGCTGGCGGCGTTCGGCGATCGCTTCGGCGTGACGATCTGGGAGGGATACGGGCTGACCGAGACGTCGCCGGCACTGACGTTCACGGGGATCGGCGGCGTCGCGAAGCCCGGATCGATCGGCCGCGCGCTCGACGGCGTCGACATCAGGCTCGTCGATGAAGCCGGGGACGACGTCGAGCCCGGCGATCCTGGGGAGATCGTCGTCCGAGGGCCGAACGTCTTCGCGGGCTATTGGAACCAACCCGAGTACACCCAACAAGCATTCGTGGACGGATGGTTCAGAACCGGTGACGTCGGCGTCGCCGACGACGACGGAGATCTGTTCCTAGTCGACAGGCGCCGCGACCTGATCATCGTGTCCGGATTCAACGTTTATCCGCGGGAGGTCGAGGACGTGCTGCGTCGTCATCCAAAAGTCGGCGACTGCGCCGTCGTGGGCGACGACGACGAGCGAACGGGCGAGCACGTGCGTGCGATCGTCGTCGCCGATCCTCCGGGGGAATCGGTCGATCCGCAAGAGCTGATCGAGTTCTGTGGTCGCAGCCTCGCGCCGTACAAGGTGCCCTCCATCGTCGAGATCGTCCCGGAGATCCCGCGCAACGCGGCCGGCAAAGTCCTCCGGCGCGTCCTGCGCAGCTAGCGCGTGTTCGTCTTCCCGCTTGCGGCGACGATCGTCGCTGCAGTCTTCAGCGTCGCGACGTGGCGGGCGTCCCGCAACCGCGGTGCGGCGCTGCGTGTGTGGTCCGTCGCGCTCGCGCAGTTCACGATCGGCTCGGCGGCTCTGGCCTGGGGCATCGCATTCGGATGGACGCCTGCCGTCTACCGCATCTTCTACATGTTCGGCGCCGTGCTGAACGTGGGGTGGCTCGGACTCGGAACGCTGTGGCTCGTCTGGCACCGCCCGGCCGCAATCGTCGCGACGATCGCGCTCACTGTGGTGAGTGTGTGGGCAGCGGCCGTCGTCGCAACCGTCGACTTCGTACCGCAAGCGCTGACGGTTCTGGTCCGGCACGAGCTCCCGGCGGCGCGCGACGTCATGCCCGTGCTCGCACGGAACCTGTCGCGCTGGTACTCGATTACCGGATCGGTCGTCGTTCTCGCCGGGCTCGGCATGTCGCTTGCGATGCGGCGCAACGTCGCCGGGCTGGGTTTGCTCGCCTTCGGTGTGGTCGTCGCCGGCGTCTCGAGCGAGTTCGCACGTGCGGGGTTTGTCACGGTCTTCTCCGTGGGTCTGGCCGCCGGGATCGCGCTGATGTACACGGGCTTTGTGCGAACGACAACGTGAGTAGCGTGGAGTCGTGCTGGTCAAGGGTCTGATCACCTTCGGCGCAGGGGTCGTCGGATTCCTGTCGCCGTGCGTTTTGCCGCTTCTGCCGGGTTACGTCGGGTTCATGACCGGCAGCGGGGCCTCCGAACGCGTTTCGGTACGAAAGGCGCTGCCGGGAACCCTCGCGTTTGTCGCCGGGCTGACGGCCGTGTTTGTGTCGCTCGGCGCGACGGCATCGGTGCTGTCGGGGTTTCTCAACGACCACAAACGCACGATCGAGATCGGCGGGGGGTTGTTCATCGTCGTCCTCGGCCTGGTCATGCTCGCGGGTCCGCGCTTCGCGCTGGTGCTGCGCGAGCGACGATTCCACCTGAGGCCCGGCATCGGTGTCGTCCGGACGTTTGTTCTCGGTGCGGCCTTCGCGTTCGGCTGGACGCCGTGCATCGGACCGACATTGGGTGCCGCGCTGAACCTTGCCGCGACGTCGGACGGTCTCGGACATGGGATCGGTCTCCTCTTTGCGTACTCGCTCGGCATCGGGTTGCCGTTCGTCGCCGCGGGACTCGGGCTCCTCTCGTTCGGCGGTCGGCTGAAGCGGCACGCGGCGACGATCCAGACGATCGGGGGTCTCGTGCTCGTGCTCGTCGGTGTGCTGATGGTCACCGGCCGTCTCACGATGATCACGATCTGGGCGCAGAGAGTTCTCTCGGGGGCCGGGCTCGATTTCTGGAACTTTTAGAACTTGCCGCGACTGGTTGTGAACTTGTTCTCAAAGCTAGCGGGCTACTAGCATCTGCGGCCGATGCGACCCCAAGACCGCACGAGGACCGGTGCTCGGGTGCGCGTTCGGCCGATCCCCGAGGCGACGGTCGCCCGGCTCCCCGTCTATCTGCGCGTTCTCGGTGAGCTCGCGTCGCAGCAGATCCAGACCGTGTCGTCCGAGCGACTGGCCGAGGCGGCCGGCGTCAATCCGCCGAAAGTGCGCAAGGATCTGTCCTACCTCGGGAGTTACGGCACGCGCGGGGTCGGCTACGACGTCGAGTACCTCGTGTACCAGATCTCGCGGGAGCTCGGGCTCACACAGGACTGGCCCGTCGCAATCGTCGGGATGGGGAACCTCGGCCAGGCCCTCGCCGGATACAAAGGCTTCGGCAAGCGCGGCTTTCGCATCTCGGCGCTGTTCGACAAGGACGATGCGCGCGTCGGACAGATGCTGGACGACCTTCCCATCGAGCACGTGGACGAGCTCGAGCGGTCGCTGAAGGAGAAGGAGATCTCGATCGCGATCATCGCGACGCCGGCCCCGGCCGCACAGGAAACGGCCGAGCGGCTCGTCGCGGCCGGCGTCCGCTCGATCTTGAACTTCGCTCCGACCGTGCTCACCGTGCCGCCGAAGATCCACCTGCGGCAGGTCGACCTGTCCGTCGAGCTCCAGATCCTTGCCTTCTACGAACAGCGCGCGATCGGCCGAAAGCGCGCGAATCGCGGCTAGTTAGACTTAGCTCGAGATGGCAATCGTCGTCTGCGGCCTCAGTCACAAGACCGTGCCGCTTCCCGTTCTCGAGCAGCTGGCCGTCACCCCGGACGCGCTGCCGAAAGCACTCGCGCAGCTGATGGACCAAGAGACACTGCACGAGGGCGTGATCCTGTCCACGTGCAACCGCACCGAGGTCTACGCGACGGTTCATCGGTTCCACCCGGCCGTTCAAGCGGCTCGCAGGTTTCTCTCCGACGTCTCCGGGGTTTCGCAAGACCGCATCTCGGACGGCCTGTACACCTACTACGACACCGACGCCGTCCGGCATCTGTTCAACGTCGCGTCGGGAACCGACTCGATGGTCGTCGGAGAGCCCGAGATCCTCGGACAGGTGCGCGAGGCGTTTCGTGTCGCGACCGAGGAAGGAACAGCGCGCCGAATGCTCGGCGCGCTGTTCCAGCGTGCGCTCCGGGTCGGCAAGAGATCGCGGTCGGAGACCGCGATCTCTCGCCACGTCGTCTCGCTGCCACAAGCTGCGGCGCGCGTAGCGGCCGAGCTGTCCAACGGGCTCGAGGGAAAGTCCGTCGTCGTCGTCGGAGCCGGCCGCATCGGTGAGCTCGCCGCCCGAGCTGCGCGGGAGGGTGGGAGCGCGGAAGTCGTGATCGCCAACCGGAGCGTCGAGCGCGCGCGCAATCTCGCCGACAACCTCGGTGCGCGGTCGGCCGGACTCGACGAGCTTCCCGCGTTGCTGACAACTGCCGACGTTGTCATCACCGTGACGTCGTCGGCAGACCCGGTGATCGATCGCTCGATGCTCGAGCGCGCGACGGAAGGACGGACGCTCGTCGCCGTCGACGTCGCGATGCCGCGCGATATCGAACCGGCCGCACGCGACCTTGCCGGCGTCGTCCTGCGCGACATCGACGATCTGCGCGGCGTTGTCGAGCAAGGGGCGGAGCTCAGGCGCGCCGAGCTGCCGAAGGTCGACGCGATCGTCTCGGAGGAGGTCGAGGAGTTTTGCGCGTGGGAGCGGTCGCTCGCGCTCGGGCCGGCCATCACCGAGCTGCGTGACTGGGCGGAGCGCATTCGGTCCGAAGAGGTGGCGAAACTCGCGCAGAAGCAGAACCTCACCGAGGACGAACGCGCTGCCGTCGACCGGCTGACGCGCGGAATCGTGAACAAGCTGCTGCACCGTCCGATGACCCAGATCCGCGAGCTCGTGCGCAGCTCGGACGGCCAGGTGTTCCTCGAGGCGTTCCAGGAGATCTTTGGCACAGATCAGGATGCGCCGTAAGGCGCCCCCTGTAACTGGGAACACGAGTAGGAGGCTGCGCCTCGGCACCCGGGGCAGCAAGCTCGCTCTCGCCCAGACGGAGATCGCGGTCGCGGCGTTGCGCTTCGCGTCCCCCGAGCAGCTGGAAATCGAGGTCGTCCCCATCACGACGAAGGGCGATTCCGTTACCGATCGGCCGTTCGAGCTGATCGGACCGAAAGGCGTCTTCGCCGCGGAGCTGCAGCGCGCGCTTCTGCGCGATGAGATCGAGCTCGCCGTCCACAGCTTGAAGGACCTGCCGGCCGACGAGCCCGAAGGTCTTACGATCGCCGCGGTGTGTGAGCGGTCCGAGCCTGGAGACGTGCTCGTGTCGAAGGACGGCTCGACGCTCGCGTCCCTGCCGCCCGGCGCCGTCGTCGGGACGTCGTCTTCTCGCCGGCGAGTGCTCATCGCGATGATCCGGCCGGACCTCGAGACGGCGCCGCTGCGCGGCAACGTCGACACACGGCTCGCCAAGGTACGGCGCGGCGAGGTCGACGCCGCCGTGCTCGCCGCGGCCGGGCTCGTGCGTCTCGGCCTCCGCGACGCAATCACGGAGTGGCTGGATCCGCACGCCTTCGTGCCGCCGCCGGGCCAGGGTGCGATCGCGATCGAAGCTCGGATGGATCGCGGCGACCTCGCGTGGGTCGGTCGCGCGGATCACGCGGCGACGCGCGTGTGCGTCGAAGCGGAGCGCACGTTCATGCGCATCGTCGAAGGCGGGTGCGAGGTGCCGCTGGGCGCGTGGGCGCGCATGGAGGGCGAGGAGATCGTGTGCGAGGGCTTCCTCGCGGCTGCGGACGGAACGGCGTCGGTGCGTGAGACTGCGCGCGGCTCGGATGCCGCGGACGTAGGCGCCGAGCTGGCCCGTCGCATCGTCGCCGCCGGCGGCGCAGACCTCGCGCAACGGGCCCGCTGAGGGTCACTTAGGCTGGACTCCCATGCCGTGGTGTCCCCGCTGCGATGAGACCTTTCCCGAAGGCCCGGCTTGTCCCAGGTGCGGCACGCGCCTCGTCGACCGTGACCGCGGCAGCTTCGGTGAGGAGATGCAGGCGGTACCCGAATTCCCGATGATCAAGGTCTCGCGCCGGGACCGGCGTGCGCTCGAACGGCTCTCCGGACCGAAAGCGCCGTCCTCGCGTGTCCTGGCCGCTGCCGTGGCAGCGCTGGTCTTCGCCGTCGGCTTTTTGCTCGGCCGTCTCGGAACGGTCGAGCCTGCCGGCCCGTCGGTCCGCGCGCTACCCGCCGCCGAGGCGCTCACGACCTTCGACGTGGACGGGTCGGCCGTGTACCTCTTGTGGACCCAGGAGCCGCTCGCGACGCTCGCGCTCCACGGGTTGTCGAGCGGTGACGTCGTTCCGAGGGCGCGGCTGACGCCGCCGTTCGATCCGACCTATGACGCGCGAACCGACGTCTCGTCGCTTGGCCGAAGTGTGGCGCTCGTCGTGGCCGACGGCAGCCGGTCGTTCGTCGCCTTCGCCGCGGCCGGCGCGGCGCCACACGGTTGGGTTCCCGGCGTCGAGGCCGCGTGGGCGTCGCGGCACGAACTGCTCGTCAGACAGGCCGACGGCAACATCGTCCGTTGGTCGATGCGGCCGGGAAGCTTGCAAGAGCGGCGCTGGGGAGAGGCCGAGCGGCTGTTCCAAGCCCCCGACGGTGCCATCGTCGAGCGGGGCGGGAAGCTCGTGACGAGCAAGGGCGCAGACGAGCTCGTTCTTCCACCGCGCGGCGACGGCGAGCGCGTTGTTGCGACCGACGGACGCCGTGCGCTCATCGCGGGCCGCGAAACGATGCTCTGGGACGGCAAAACGTCGACACGTATCCGCGCCCAGGGCTTTCGCGCCCTCTCCGGTGCTTTCGATTCCGGTGGTGAGCGTGTTGCTGCGATCCTCCGTCAGGGCGAGGACCTCACGGTCGCAGTCATCGATTCGCGCGGCAACGCCGCGCTGAAGCCCCTGGGAGCCCGGGTGGGCGAGTGCACGCCGTCCGTGAGCTGGGACCGCGCCGGGACGTGGATCTACGTCGCTCCCGGTGACGGGGCGCTGTACGCCGTCGAGGCCGCCGGCGGTCACGTCGAATCCGTGCGGACGCACGGCGTCGGCTGCGGGCTCGCTTGGGTCTCTTGAGCGGCCGGATGGAGCGACGCGACTCCGGAACGGTTTACCTGGTGGGAGCAGGGCCGGGTGATCCCGGCCTCATCACGCGCCGCGGCGCCGACCTCCTCTCTCGCGCGGACGTCGTGTTCTACGACCGGCTCGTTCATCCCGACGTTCTGAAGCTCGCGCCGGACGCGCAACTCGTCGATGTCGGCAAGCGGCCCGGCGACAGCGCGAAGGGTCAAGAGCGCATCAACCAGCTGCTCATCGACGAGGCGAAGGCGGGAAAGACCGTCGTGCGGCTGAAAGGCGGCGATCCGGTCGTGTTCGGACGGGGCGGCGAGGAGATGGAGCTGCTGGTCGCCAACAGCGTCCCGTTCGAGATCGTTCCGGGCGTGTCGTCCGCGATCGCCGGTCCGGCCTACGCCGGCATTCCGCTGACGCATCGCGACCACGCGTCGTGGGTCGTCCTCGCGGCCGGCCACGAACACGAGACGAAAGAACACTCGTCCCTCGACTGGGAAGCCTTCGCGCGCGCTCCGACGGTCGTCTTTCTCATGGGCGTCGCGCGGCTGTCGGCGATTTGCGAGCGGCTCCAGGCCGAAGGAAGGTCGCCGGACACGCCCGCCGCGGTCGTGTCGTGGGCGACGTGGCCGCAACAGCTCGTCGTCCGGTCGACGATCGAGAAGATCGCGAACGCTTCCGAAGACGCGGGCGTCAAGCAGCCGGCGATCCTGATCGTCGGCGAGGTTGTGCGTCTGTCCGAGACGTTGTCGTGGATCGAACGCAAGCCACTCAGAGGCAAGCGAGTGTTCGTTCCACGCACCCGCGCGCAGGCCGGCCGGCTGTCGGGAGCGCTCCGGGACCTGGGAGCGGAGCCGCTCGAGTTTCCGGCGATCAGGATCACGCCCCCTTCGAGCTTCAACGCACTCGACGAAGCGATCGCCGGGCTCGGCGAGGGGTGGATCGCCTTCACGAGCACCAACGCCGTCGATGCGTTTTGGGACCGTCTGTCGAGCAGCGGCGCCGACGCGCGCTCGCTCGCCGGTATGCGTATCGCCGCCGTCGGTGCCCTCACCGCCGCTGCGTTGCGCGCGTACGGAATCGTTGCCGACCTCGTGCCGCCGACCTTCACCGCCGAATCGCTCGTCGAGGCCATGGGTCGCGGATCGGGTCCCGTGCTCATCCCGCGCGCCGAGCAGGCACCCGACGACCTGGTCGATGCGCTCGAGCGCAATGGATGGTCCGCGGCCTGTGTCCCGGCATACCGCACCGAACGCGACGAGTCGTCCGTGGACGCCGGCCGCGAAGCAATCGACGCGGGGATCGACGCCGTCTTGTTCACGTCGGGCAGCACCGCCCGCAGCTTCGTCGAGCTGTGGGGCCCGCCGCCGGAGGGCTGCGTCGTGTGCTGCATCGGCCCGCGGACGGCCGAAGCCGCCGCATCGCTCGGGATACGCGTGGACGCGGTCGCCTCAGAACAGTCGATCGAAGGGCTCGTCAACGCGCTGGTTGCGGCTGTGCGACGCTAGGCATACCGATGAGTCCGGCCCAGCGTCCCCGGCGTCTGCGCAGAACCGAGGCGCTTCGCGCACTCACGCGCGAGACCGACCTCTCCCCACACCGGCTCATCGCACCGCTGTTCGTGAAGGAGGGCATCAGCGCGCCCGAGCCGATCGATTCGATGCCGGGACAGCTCCAGCACACGCTGGAGTCGCTCGCCAAGGAGGCGCGAGAGATTCGTTCGCGCGGCGTCCGCGCGTTGCTCGTGTTTGGGATCCCGGCTCGCAAAGACGGCGTGGGTTCGCAGGCCTATGCGCCCGACGGAATCTCGCAGCTCGGGCTGAAGGCGCTGCGGGAGGAGCTCGGCGACGAAGCCGTCGTCATCGGCGATCTGTGTCTGTGCGAGTACACCGACCACGGACATTGCGGCGTGCTTCGAAGCGGTTCGGTCCTCAACGACGAGACCGTCGAGCTGTACGCGCGCACGGCGATTGCCCAGGCCGAGGCGGGAGCCGACTTCGTCGCGCCGTCCGGGATGATGGACGGCCAGGTCGCGTCGATCCGTTCGGCCCTCGACGGCGCCGGCCACGAGGACACGGCGATCATGGCTTACGCGGCAAAGTACGCATCCGTTCATTACGGCCCGTTCCGCGAAGCTGCGGAGTGCGCGCCGCAGGAAGGCGACCGCGCCGGGTATCAGATGGACCCGCCGAACGTTCGCGAGGCGCTGCGTGAGGTCGCGCTCGACGTCGAGGAGGGAGCCGACGTCGTCATGGTGAAACCCGCGCTTCCGTATCTGGACGTGATCAGGGCCGTCGCGGACATCTCGCCGGTGCCGGTGGCCGCCTACAACGTGTCCGGTGAGTATTCGATGGTGAAGGCGGCGGCCGAACGCGGATGGATCGACGGCGATCGCATCGCGCTCGAGCACCTGACCGCCATCCGCCGAGCCGGCGCCGACCTCGTCATCACGTACTTCGCCAAGGAGATCGCCGAGCAGTTGTGAGCGATCTGTTCGATCGAGCGCGAAAGGTCGTTCCCGGAGGGGTCTCTTCCCCGGCCCGCGCATTCGGAGCGGTAGAAGGAGATCTACTGTTCGCTGAACGCGGCGACGGTGCGTACCTCGCCGGCACCGACGGCCGTCGGTACATCGACTACATCCAGGGCTTCGGCTCCGTGATTCTCGGTCACTCGGCCGTCGGCGATGCCGTGAAAGCGGCGGCCGAACGCGGCGGCGCCTTCGGGCTCTCGACGGAGAAGGAGATCCGGCTGGCCGAGCTCGTCGTCGACGCCGTCCCGTCGATCGAACGCGTTCGCTTCATGGCGTCCGGAACGGAAGCGAGCATGACGGCCGCGCGAATCGCACGGGCGGCGACGGACCGCAGCGTGCTCGTGAAGTTCGAGGGTTGCTATCACGGACACGCCGACGCCTTCCTCGCGAAAGCCGGCTCGGGCGTCGCGACGTTCGGCGTTCCGATGGCGAAGGGCGTGCCGGAGGCGAGCGTGTCGCAAACAGTCGTCTTGCCCTTCAACGACATCCGTTCGCTGCACGCGCTTTTCGACGACCACGGGCGAAAGATCGCCGCGTTATTCGTCGAGCCCGTCGCCGCGAACATGGGTGTCGTCGTCCCCGATCCCGGATTCCTCGAAGCGATCGTCGAGCTCTGTGCGCGCGACGGTGCGCTCACTGTGTTCGACGAGGTCGTGACGGGCTTCCGTGTGGGCCGGGGCGGGGTGCAGGAAGCGCGGGGGCTTCGCCCCGATCTGACCATGCTCGGCAAGGTGCTCGGCGGAGGTCTTCCCATCGGCGCCGTCGGCGGTCGCGCGGAGCTCATGGAGCTGCTGGCGCCGTCCGGGCCCGTCTATCAGGCCGGGACGTATGCAGCGCACCCGCATGCGATGGCCGCCGGGGTCGCCGTGCTCGAACGGCTCTCGCCGGGCGTCTATGCCTCGCTCGACGCCTCGGCATCGCGCCTTGCGGACGGTCTGGCAACCGGGATCAAGAGCGCCGGCATCGATGCGACCGTCGTCCGGGCCGGGACATTCCTCTGCGTCTTCTTCGCCGCCGACCCGCCGCGCAACTTCGAAGGAGTGGAGGCGTCTGATCGCAAAGCGTTCGGACGATTTCACGCGGCGCTGCGCGCGGAAGGGGTGCTCATTCCACCCTCACCGTTCGAGGCCTGGTTCCCGTCGGTCGCTCACGGCGAAGAAGAGATCGACCGGACGATCGACGCGGCGGCCGCGGCGTTTGCGTCTATCGCTTGACCGGACGGCGCGCGCTCGACAAGGACTTCGACGACCCGGCGGTCCGCGCCCTGACCGGGCCGTCGCTGGCCGACTTGTGGTCGGCGGAGGCCTACGAGCTGTTCGGCCCGCCGCACGACACGCCGCACGACGTCGCGGTCTGGTTCGACGAGCAGCGCATCTCGCCGGTCCTCGACATAGGGTGCGGGTCGGGGGGCGTTCAAGCGGAGCTTCAACGGCCGCTGGGTCGGATGCGACATCTCGCTCGAGCAGCTCCGGGCGGCCGGGGGGCCGTCCGCGCTCGGCGACGCGCGCGCGCTTCCGTTCGACGACTCCAGCTTCGACGGTGCGGTCGCTTTGTACATGCTCTACTTCTTCGACGATCCGGCCGCCGTCGTCGCCGAAGCACGGCGAATCTTGAAGGCGGGCGGCACGTTCGCAACGTGTGCTCCGAGCCGCTACGACTGTCCGGAGCTCCACGCCGTGCTGCCGCCTGAGGCTTTCGAGGAGACATTCGCGTCCGAGGACATTCCCGGGGTGCTCGATGCGTTCTTCGCCGACGTCGAGATCAATGTCTGGGATGCGCCGATGTTCGACCTCCCGGATCACGAGACCGTGCGCGGCTACCTGCACGCGCACTACTACCCGCTGTTCACCGCCGACGAGGCGGATGCGGCCGCCGCCCAGATCACGACACCGCTGAAGCTGACCAAGCGCGGGGCGTGGGGCGTCGGCCGCAAGCGCAGCTAGGACCGGAAGCGCGGCTAGGACCGCAAGCCGGCGGCCGCCAGCTGGACGTCCATCCACTCTTCGGGCGACGACCGCGACGCACGCTTGCGCAGCGCTCGAGCCATGGCCGCGCGCTTGGAATCGGGCATCGACAGCGACGTCTCGATGGCGTCGGCCGTCTGTGTGATGTCGAAGGGATTGATCGCGATCGCCGCGTCGCCGAGCTCTTCGAAGACTCCGGTGTTGCGCGAGAGGATCAGGGCACCCGATCGCTCGTTGACGAATGCACCTTCTTTCGCGACGAGATTGAGACCGTCGAACACCGGATTGACGAGGAGAGCGTCGCAGATGCGCATGGCGCCGAGTGACCGCTCGTACTGATCCTCGAAGAGAAGCTCGATCGGTCCGCCGGCAGCTTTGGTTCGCTTCTCGTACTTCTCGTTCACTCTCCGCACGACACCCGTGCATTCGGTGAAGTAGCGCCTGTACGTCTCCACGGTCAGACGTGACGGGTACAGGAGCGCGAGAAACAGGACCTCGCTCGCGAGCTCGGGCCGGCGGTCCAAGAGCGCTTCGAAAGCAAGGAAGCCGCGCAAGGGGTTCTTCGAGAGATCGATCCGATCGACGCGCAGGAGGAGCTTGCGCCCGGCTCTGAGCTCGTCGTGACGCGCGGACCAGGCCGTCGTCTCGGGATCGGCCGCGTCGGCCGCGAGTCGCTTGGTATTCAGCGGGACGGGCGCAGTCACGATCTTGGACGACCGGCGGCGCCACGTCACACGGTCGGCAGAGACCCTGGCGCCGGGAAGGAAGTGGTCGCAGCACGCGAGGAATGCGTCCGCCCACCTTCGTGCGTGGAAGCCGATCACGTCATACGCGAGCAACCCGCGGAGGATCTCGGCGCCCAGATCGTCGGGCAGCAACGAAAAGTAGTTCGGATCGCACCACGGCGTGTGATGGAAGTAGAGGAGCGGCCGCCGGACGCCGCCGCGCCGGCGGAGAAGATCGCCGACGAGCATCAGCTGATAGTCGTTGATGAGGACGGCATCAGCCCGTCCGGCTTTCGCGACGGCTTCGGCAAACGCGTCGTTGATCGCGCGATACGCCGTCCATGCCTTCGCGAAGCCGGCGTCGAACATCGGAGCGTTGGCCGAGTCGAAGAGGTAGTGAAAGAGGAACCAGAGGTATTCGTTGGAAACGACGTCGTAATGCGCAGTGTGCTCGGGGCGCGGAAGATCGAGCAGCCGGAGGGTGTAGCCGCCTTCGTCGCGGCCGTCCGGCATGTCGTGCGATAGTCGGCGATCACCGTCGCTCATGGCGGCGGCGATCCACGTTCCGCCGTGAAGCTCCATGACCGGGCCGACGGCGCCGATGAGCCCGCCGCTGCCACGGCGCGCCGCGAAGCCGTCACCTACGTGTTCGTATACGAACGGACCGCGATGCGAGCAGACGACGAGTCCCGGATGCGCCGTCGGGCGACCCCTCTGACTAGTTTGCGGCAAGATCTGCGAAAAGCTGCAGCCAGTCGGCGACCTCGCGCGTCGTCAGGAACTGGTCGCGCACGAGCTCCCGGCCGGCGGCACCCATCGCCGATGCTGCCTCGGGACCACGCAGGAGCTCGATCGTCCGCTCTGCACACTCCTCGACCGAATCGACGAGGAAGCCGGTTCGTCCTTCATCGATCTGCAGCGTGATCCCGCCGGCTCGGCCGCCGATGACGGGCTTGCCCTTCCACGCCGCCTCGGCAACCGTCAGCCCGAATCCTTCGCGGATCGACTTCTGAATGACGACGTCCGCCGCGCGCTGGAAACAGTTGACGGTTGTGTTCCCCACTTGCTGGAAGTTCGACAGGATGAACACGTCGCGGTCGTCGTCCCGTTCGCGCAGCAGCTCGTCGTACAGCCGGAGGCCTTCGGGGTCGTCGTGGGCGAGCGAGCCGGCGAGAATCAGCTGTACTTCGGGGATCTGCTCCTTCACCGTCTTGTATGCGCGAATGACGCCGTACGGGTCCTTCCACGGATCGAAGCGCGAAACCTGGGCCATGATCGGGCGGCGAGTATCGATGTGGTACTGCTTGCAGATGTCGTTGACCGTCACGTCGCTGAGATCGGAGTTCTTCGGCGACACGGGGTCGATCGACGGAGCCGAGACCGTGACGCGGTCGCCGGGAACCTCCGGCTGGACGAACTCCTTCATCGTGAAAACCATCGCTTCGTAGGGGTCGAGGAAGCGCCTGACGAACCCCCAGATCTCTCCGTGCGGGTCGGCACAGTCGATGTGGCACCGCCAGATCCAGTGCTTCGCGATATCGAAGCGCTTGTCGCCGAGCAGGAGGGGAATGGCCATCGGCTGAGGGTCGTGGACGACCGCGATGTCGTAGCCGCCGGGGAGCGACGCCAGGTTCTGCTCCACGACGGCGAGATAGTGGTCTTCCATCTCACCGGTCCACGGGATCTCCTTGTTGCCCTGGAAGCCGTTGTGGACCGACTTCGTGATCTCGAAGAAGTGCTCGTCGCCGTCGATCACGCCCCAGGTGGCTTCCATGCCGAGGTCGTCGAGCAGCGGCACTTGAGCGAGCAGGATCTCGGCAACGCCGCCGCCGTACTCGGTGGAGTTGATGTGCAGGACCCGTTTGCCGCGCAGCTGTTCCCAGGCCAGCCGTTGCAGGTCGTTGATGACGTTGTTCGGGACGATCGATCTGAATTCGTCGATCGACCGCGGCCAAGAGGGGACGATTCTCATGTTGCGGGGCTACCGCCTTTCGCTCGACCGTGACCGTTCCATCTTTACCCCCATCGGGCCCCGCGTCCCCGCATCTAGGGTTAACGGCCGAAGAGTCAACTACGATGTGGCCGCCGAGCGCAAGCTGGAGCGTAGCGACTCCCTCCGATGACAAATCCAGATAAAGACCCCATCAGCGTTTCCGGTCAGGTCACGCTGCCGCCCGTCGCCAGACGGTTTCTGAAGTGGGGGATCATCGCGTGGGGTTCGATCGGCGTCCTCGTTCTCGCCGGTGTCGTGGTCTGGGCGCTCACGCGCGTCGAGGAGATCTTCCCGCCGCTCGTTCTCGCGTTGATCACCGTCTACGTTCTGAACCCGGTCGTTTCCAGGCTGGAGAAGCGCGGTGTGCGGCGGTTGTTCGGGAGCTGCATGACCTACCTGCTCGGTGTGGCCGTCCTGGCCATCGCGCTCGGGCTGCTGATCCCGGCCCTCATCGACCAGGGCCGGGAGTTCGCGACGGATCTTCCGAGGACGATCCAAGAGGTCAGCGACTTCACAGGCCGCATCACGCACGGCATCGAGCGGCGGTTCGGAACGCGCATCGACGTCGGCGGGTGGGTCGGC
>DASQWC010000118.1:0-3448 GCA_035640475.1 Actinomycetota bacterium
TCAAGGGCTTCGAGGCGATCGCCGTGTCGTATACGGACAATCCGGCGGCCGCGGCCGCCGGAAACCAGGTCGCCTGGTCGAACCCGATCATCGTGTCGAAGCAGAACGCGGCGCTCTTCTCCGATCACGAAGCGATCACCGTCGACGACGCGTCGGCGAGCCCGTTCTTCGGGAACGTCTACATCTGCGACGCCGCCTTCCGCGGCCAGGAGAAGTCGGGGAACGCGCTCCCGGAGCCGATCGTCCTGAACCGGTCCACGGACGGCGGCCAGACGTGGAAGCAGACGTCGCTCTCACCCGCGGTGAACAACATCGCGCAGGGTGGGCGGCAGGACTGCCAGGTCGACACCGACAGCGACGGGAACGTCTACGTCTTCTGGGACGGGACCGAGAACAAGACCAAGCGGTTCGCCATCTTCATGGCCAAGTCGACCGACGGCGGCCAGCACTTCAACCGGCCGGCCCAGGTCGTGACGTACGTGAACCCGACCGGAATTTTCGATCCCAATCAGGGCAGCTTCACCTGGGACGGTCTCGGCGGTGCACGCGATGGCTCCGCGCCGCTCGTCGACATCGCGAACGGTGCACCGACCGGGTCGGGCGCGACAGACGCGATCTACCTCGTCTATCCGGACGGCCCCACGCCGTCCGACACCAGCCCGGCTGCGAACGAGGAGGCCTTCGTCCGCGTCTCGACCAACGGCGGCGCCACCTGGTCGGGGCCGATCAACGCCGCGCCGGCGAGCGACCGGCCGCTCTTCCCGGCGATCGCCGTGTCGCCGAACGGCCACGACCTGTGGGTGGTGTACGACAACTTCCTGACGCCGTGGCAGCACACGACGGCGAGTCCGCGACCGATGCAGGGCGTCGTTCGACACGCCGATGTTCTGGCGAGCGGCCTGCCAGGCCCGTTCGCGGACCTGCACCGAGGACCGCTCGGCGACGCGCGCGGCTCGAGCACGAACAGCCTCGTGGCCGAGTTCCTCGGTGACTACAACGCGATCGAGTCGAAGGCGTCGAACGGCGCAGTCGGCGTCTGGAACGACACCCGAGCGGCTGCCGATTGTCCCGCCGTCGATGCATATCGGCAGGCGCTGACGACGTCCAGCCCCCTGCCCCGGCCGGCGCCGAACAGCACGTGTCCGGCGACATTCGGGAACTCCGACATCTTCGGCGGCATCTTCCTCGATCCGACGCCCTAGCCAGGCGAGATCCGCTGCGAAGGGGCGCCTCCGGGCGCCCCTTTCAGTTCCCCCGAACGAGGGAGTGGAGGAAAACGGCGGCCGCCGATGAAATAGCGAACCACCTCCCCCTAATCCCCCTCGCAAAGCGGCCCTTCGGGGCCGTTTTGCTGTAGGCCTAACCGACGCGAACTCTCGACCAGGTGGCGCCGCCGTCAGTCGTGCGCCACAACTCCGTGAGTTGGGTCTTGGAGGATTGGTCGTAGCCCGTCTGCACCACGGCGGCGCCGACGCGGGCATCGGTGAATCCCACAAAGAGGACGTCCGTCTCCCTTCCGGGCGTCTTCGGCGTGCTCCATGTCTTGCCGCCGTCCGTGGTGCGAAGAAGTCGACCGCTCACCCCACGCTCGAGCACTGCCGTTCCTGCAGACGCCGGCGCGAGCTGCGCCGAGTTGACGAGCTGCGGACTTCGCAGGTGGGCAAAGCTGAGGCCGCCGTTCGTCGACCGCCAGGCGCCGGCCAGCATGCCCGTGGGGCAGACGGCCCAGACGACGCTCGCCGACGCCGGGGCGAGTTCACCTCCGAGACCGGGAGCGCAGGGACCTGCGGTGGTTCGGAAGGTCCGGCCGCCGTCCTGAGACCGCGCGAGCACGTCCGCGACCGGACTCTCGCGACGCGTCCCGAGAAGCCAGAGGTTCGTGCCGTGCGCTTCGAGATCGAGAGGCGAGCCATCAGCGGCAAACGGCAACGGCTGCGCGTGCCAAGCATTGAAGGACACCGGCGATCGTTCGAGCCGGCGAGACGTGACGACGTAGACGTTGCCCGCGCCGGTCGCAAATCCCAGGATCCGCCCGAGCGCGAGCCGCTGCCAGCCGGCGCCGCCGTCGTGCGTCGCATAGAACAGCCCGCGCCAGCGCACGAACGCGAAACCGTCATGCCGGTTTGCAAAACGAAGCTCCGGAGTGGTTCCCGACGTCGGCAACGCAGGTGCATGAATCGCGGCGAAACGTCTGCCGCCGTCGGTCGTCCGAACGATCGCGGTGCACCTGCCCTGCCTGCACGGAACGGTGCCGAGCAGCCAGAAGTCCCGCTCGCTGACGGCCGTGAACGAGACGGGCTCGAAGCCGGCGGGTACGGAGCTCTTGCGCACAGCCGCGCCCGAGCTACTGCTGAGGCCGAAGGCGAGGAAGAGGACGATGCCGACGACCCACTTCACCGCAGCAATGATGCACGCGGATCCGACCTTTCGCGATGCCGAACGCACGCGCGTCGGGATGCGAAGCACCACGACGCGCGGACCGCACCCTTCGCCTACCACCCCTCCTAACGCAGAGAGGCCGGGCTCAGCCCGGCCTCTCTGCCGTACCAATCCCGGCGAAAAGCGTCAGCTTTTCGCCGACATGGCCTTTACATCATGTCCATGCCGCCCATGCCGCCGCCCGGCATGCCGGCACCGGCCGGCTGCTTCTCGGGGGCTTCGGCGACCACAGCCTCGGTCGTGAGGATGTTCTTCGCGATCGAAGCCGCGTTCTGCAGCGCGGAGCGGACGACCATGGTCGGGTCGGTGATGCCGGCCTTGATGAGATCCTCGTACTCACCGCTCTCGACGTTGAGTCCGTGCCCCTTCGGGCCGTTCCGGATCTTGTCGACGACGATCGAGCCCTCGAGGCCCGCGTTGTCCGCGAGCTGCCGGATCGGCTCCTCGAGCGCGCGCGCCACGATCGACACGCCCGTCCGCTCGTCGCCCTCGAACCCGTCGAGCTTGATCGCCTCGACGGCGGAGAGAAGTGCGACACCACCGCCGGAGACGACGCCTTCCTCGAGGGCGGCACGGGCCGCCTGCAGTGCATCCTCGACGCGGTGCTTCTTCTCCTTCATCTCCGTCTCGGTCGCAGCGCCGACCTTGACGACCGCAACGCCACCGGCGAGCTTCGCGAGCCGCTCCTGGAGCTTCTCGCGGTCGAAGTCGGAATCGGTGTTCTCGATCTCCTGCTTCAGCTGCTTGATTCGCGACTTGATCGCCTCGGAGTCGCCGGCGCCGTCGATGAGCGTCGTCGTGTCCTTGTCGACCACGATGCGGCGAGCGTGGCCCAGCTGCGAGAGCTTCGTGTTCTCGAGCTTGAGCCCCAGCTCCTCGGTGATCACCTCGGCGCCCGAGAGGATCCCGATGTCCTCCAGCATCCTCTTGCGGCGGTCACCAAAGCCAGGCGCCTTCACCGCGGCGATGTTCAGCAGGCCGCGGATCTTGTTGACCACGATGGTGGCCA